>CAZCZS010000077.1:0-7647 GCA_964503355.1 uncultured Mesoaciditoga sp. | reverse complement strand
ATCGAAGAGAAGAAGATGTTGAAAGATTTCTTCTCATCATCCAAGTACAAAAAAAATGTGGAAGCTTTCATAAAAAAGATTCAAGGATTGAAAAAAGGGCTTGGAACCCTTTCAACTGATAGGGAAAAGCTCATATCTGATTTTAACACTCTCATGAATGACATAGACATCAAGGGCATTCTGTTGAAAAGATATGGAACGATAGCACCACCATTGAAAACGATTCTGAAGGTGTACGACGAAAGGGCAGTTCAACCATTCAAAGAGTGGATGAACCTTTTGATTTCTTTTGGTGAACTTAAGGATTTTTACGATTCTTCAAAAAATATTCCACTTAATGATCCGGAAATAGATTTCACGTTTTTATCCGCGACGCAAAAAAAGGATAACCTTGAAAAAGCTTTTAAGAACTCAAACGTGCCAAGTTATTATTTGAGCGTTGCAAACGATATACTTGAAAAAGGTGATACCAAGAACTTTTTGAATAGTTTCATAAAAGCTTTGAACTCAAACGTGAAAAATGAACTAATGAAAATGGGATACACTCCCCAGAAAGCCGCTTTTGTATTCGGAAAACTTTCTTCAATAACTTCAAGCATGAAGATCCTTTATTCCTCTCTTTCAAGTGATGAAGCCAAAAAATTGGATAGTTTGGTAAAGGCGTATTCTTCGAATTTTTTGACTTTGGCAACGAAGATAGACGCCGAATTTTCCTCGGAATATCCGAACTCAACCGAAGTTCTAGTGGGGCAACTTGAATCTGTGGATAACTATCTAAACACTTTGGGGAAAGCAAAGCTCTCAATTGAAAAACTTTTGGAAAGAACCTGGGAAAATCAAGAGATTATAATGGAATTCACGAACATTTACAACAACGTTTATTACACAATGAAGATTTTGAAAGCTCCTTCTGTGGTAAGTAAAGTTGAATACTTTCCATCCAATGGCAAGATAAAGATATATTTCAAAGATATAAACAGCGTGTGGTTTTTCGATGACAACGTCCATGTAAAGGCAACTTTTTCTTTTTCGCAAATTCTGGCCAATCTCTTTCAAAATTACGTTGATGCGTGGAATGCAGCACCTTTTGCCAGGTACTACTTCAACACCGTTTTCGTTGCCACCGTCACAACGTTTTTGAACATCGTCGTCGGTGTAATGGCAGCCTTTGCCTTTTCCAAGTTGCATTTCAAAGGAAGAAATTTCTTGTTCATGCTCTTTTTGGCAACTATGATGATCCCGGGAGAGGTGTTGTTGGTACCGAATTTCATAACGATCGTGAAGTTTGGATGGTTTAACACTTACTACGCTTTGATAGTGCCTTGGATAGCGAGTGCGTTTGTGATATTTTTAATGCGCCAAAATTTCATGACCGTGCCAGATGAACTGTTTGACGCGGCAAAAATAGATGGTGCATCGAAGTGGAGATTTTTGTGGACTATTCTCGTTCCTCTATCAAAACCTGTTATAATTACCGGGGCATTGCTGAATTTTGTCGGTAGCTGGAATGCGTTCTTGTGGGTTTTGATAGTTACGAACACGCCGTCGATGCGTACACTACCGGTTGGACTTCAAAATTTCAGCAGCAACACGGGTACGATGTATAATCAACTGATGGCCGCTTCCACTTTCTCCATGTTACCGATTGTCATACTCTTCTTGTTCGCCCAGAAGTATTTCATTCAAGGTATAGCGAGAAGTGGACTAAAATGATGGAGGTGTCTTTTTGAAAAAGGGAATATTTTTAGTTTTGACATTCATTTTGGCCTTTGTACTTAGCGGGTGCTTTAACACACAATCCGTGATATCGTACGAATTTTACTCTCAATCGGCACCCGCCTCTCTTGTTCATCTTTACGTATCCATAAAGTCTATAAGCGCAGATAAGGTGGTGACCACTTATCTCAACGATAAAAAAATGGACCTTGTCTCGCAAAAGCCTCAAGAGCTCATTTCGAATATAGGAATAAAGGTACCCGTAAGTATTCATTCGCTGAAGTTTTTAATAGGCCCGATTGCGACCGCCGTGTACACAGATGGATCGACTAAAACTTTTCACGTGGCAACGAACGTTACAACGGATTTTTACGGATACTCAACTCAGCAGATGGAAAAAGCACCTCTCAAGATAAACGGAGTGGGTCAAAGTAAAACGGCTTTGATTTTATGGAATCTCTCCAATTTTTCAACGTCTTCAACTCTTAGTTCGTTTTTAGACGGTGAAGCTTTTGACAAAGATAAAATGGTAGAACTCACCGTGAAATACAAAGTCCCATTGAGTGGAACGTACTTTGCCAAGATTTCCGATAGCATGAAGACGTTTGAATTTACGAAGAGATGCGATGAAAGCAATTACGATCAGATAAATGATGAGTATGACTTTACACTCTATCCCTTCCGTTCGCCCGTGGACACCTATCAGGCGATTTTATCGATAATCACGGCCACTCAGACTGTGGTTTCAACAGAAGTAAACATAGGCTCTACGGACATCACCATCACCCTACCATGAAAATCGGTAAGAAACGTCTGATCATCTACGCATCTCTAATTTGTCTTGTGGTTTGGCTGGTGTACTTCGATGTAATTTCCTATTTGGAATACAAAAGGGAAAACTCAAAATATAGAAAGACCTTAAAAGAATACGAAAAATACGAAAAAGAGTTTAAAACTCTGGAAAAAGAATTAAAGGAGTTGCAAATACAAATTGAAAATAGTGGTAACGACATCCCACAAACCAACACATCAACAAGTTCTACGAGCTTTAAAAATAGCAAATGAACTCGGAGTGCGTTACGTATCGCGGCGCCATTTGATACCCCGAAAAGATGAAGTGATCCTTGTGGTTGAAAGTGAGAGATTGTCGGCCGTAAAAGGGGGAAAGAGATTTTTCTTTCATCCATCGCTTGCCGTCATAAGGAAATCGAACATCGACAGCGGTGAGAGGGATTATCTAATAGAATCACTTGATCTGGAAGGGAATGAAGAAGTTTTAGACTGCACGTTGGGTTTGGGAAGCGAGGCCATGTTAATCGCCCACTTCTTGCCTCGAGGAAAGGTCATAGGTCTTGAGAAATCTCCCATCATCAAAATGATAGTTGAAGATGGAATGAAACATCCAGAAAAGCTTTACAAATGGATTCAAAACGCGATTAAACGAATCGAAATCGTGGAAGCTGACTACAAAGAATTCATCCGCAAAAGTGACAGGAAGTTCGATTGTGTTTACGTCGATCCCATGTTTGAACATCCAAGTTACGAATCTTCTGCGATGAACTCGATGAGACCCTTCGCCGATAATTCATCTTTGGATGTTGAAGATATAGAGATTATGAAAAGCATAGCCAAAAAGCGGGTTGTCGTTAAGGCAAAATGGAACGATTCCATATTTGAAAAATACGATTTTGACAAGATCGTTGGAAGTGTAAAAAGCGGAATAGGCTACGGAGTGATAGAAATTTGAAGATACCCATATTTTCAGGTCCAACCGGTGTGGGTAAAAGCGCTTTTGCGGTGGAATTTGCGAAAAAAGTGGATGGCGAGATAATATCCGTGGATTCCATGCAGCTTCATAAGTACATGGACGTGGGAACCGCCAAGATAAAAGAGAAAGAGAAAAAAAACGTTCCCCATCATATGATAGATATCATCGAGCCCGATGAGGAATTCGATGCGGAAAAATTTCGAAAAAGTGCTCTGAAAATAATAGAAGAGATAATAACACGTGGGAAAAGGCCCATATTGGTTGGAGGAAGTGGTTTGTATGTTGAGGCGATGAGGTACGGCATATTTGAGGGCCCTTCTAAAAACGAAGTCGTTCGGTCAAGCCTTTTGAATATAGAAAAAGCGTCTCCGGGCGCCCTGAGAAATCTGTTGAAAGAAGTGGATCCAAATGCGTACTCGAAGATCAACGAAAACGATCTCGTAAGAACTATAAGAGCGTTGGAAGTTTACATATTGAGTGGAAAACCGATATCACAACTTTGGAATAAAAGAAAAGCCGACGATCGTTTCGTGATATTCGTTCTGAATTTGAACAGAAAGCTCTTGTACGATAGAATAAACAAAAGAGTCGAAAAGATGTTCGAAGACGGACTCGTGGAAGAGGTTCAAAAACTTCTGAACATGGGATTTTCGAAGGATCTTCCATCGATGAAAGCGATCGGTTATAAAGAAGTGGTAAAATATCTTGAGGGAAAGATGAGTTATGAAGAATGTAAAGAAGAAATAAAGAAACAAAGTAGACGTTTTGCAAAAAGGCAGCTTACATGGTTTAGAAAGTACAAGGATGCAATATGGTTGGATCTTTCTGAAGATAGAGAAAAGTTGTTCCAAACGATTTTAAAAAAATTAAATTGGGGGGATTAACGTGAAAGAAAGGCAAAATTTGCAAGACAGGTTGCTGAACCATCTTAGAAAAAAGAGAATAGAGGCCAAGGTGTACTTGGTCAACGGTTTCCAAGTAAAAGGATTCATAAGATCGTTCGACAATTACACCGTCCTCATAGAAAGCGGCAAACAGCAAAACATGGTTTACAAGCATGCCATAAGTACGGTAATACCTTTAGAATACGTGAAACTCTCCGAAATAACTGAAGAAGTTGAAGAAAGCGAAAAGAGTGAAGAAACGGAGGAAAATTGAAAAGGGCAGTTCTCATAAGCGCTTTACATTCAAAGAACGAAAACGTTGAAAGAAACCTTTTGGAACTGGAAGAATTGGCCAGATCTATAGGAATTTCAAGCGTTGCGAAGTTCTGGCAATTCGTTGAAAGACCTTTGAACACCTACATTGGAAAGGGAAAGCTTGAAAAGGTGGCAACTTACATAGATCTTTACGAAGCAGATGGTGTGATAGCGGATGACGAATTAAGCGTCGTTCAAAAGACAAAACTCGAAGAATTTTTAAAAGTTGAGGTTTTGGATAGAACTGAAGTCATATTGAGAAATTTTTCCAGAAGTGCCAGAACAAGTGAAGGAAAAGCGGAAGTTGAACTAGCCACGTTGGAATACAGACTTTCTCACTTGAAAGGTTCGAATTCTGGTCTTTCAAGAACTGGTGGTGGGATAGGTACAAGAGGACCTGGGGAATCCAAATTGGAAACGGATAGAAGGGCAATTCGTGAAAGGATAAGAAATTTAAAGAAGAAGCTTCAGAGACTTTCCAAGAACAGAGATGTGAAGAAAAGAAAAAGAATTGATTCCCTTCTTCCAAAGATATCGATAGCAGGATACACCAACGCGGGAAAGTCGTTGTTGTTGAAGAGATTAAGTGGTTTTGAGACGAAAAGTGAAGACAAATTGTTCACCACTCTTGATCCAACCACCAAGAAGGTGTGGTTGGGGGATAACGTTTTTGCACTCGTATCTGACACGGTGGGATTTATTTCAAAATTGCCCACTCAATTGGTCAACGCTTTTCGCTCTACGCTTGAAGAAGTGGTGGATTCTGACCTGATTTTGTTGATGATCGATGGCAGCGAAGAGGACAGTGCGAAGAAACTCGAAATTTCAAAAGGGATTTTGGATGACATAGGGGCTGAAAAAATTCCATATTTGTTGGTGGTGAATAAAATAGATCTTTGTGACAGATCCTGCTTGGAAAAACTCTCGAGGGAGTACCCTCAGGCGATTTTCATATCCGCCAAAATGGGACTCTATTTGGAAGACTTAATGGAAAGGATGAAGGAGCTTGTCACCGCAAAGTACGTGGAAAGAAATTTGGAGTTTTCGAACGAAAGATGGTTTAAAATTTCCAAGATGGTCGGTGTTCGTATTTTGAAAGTTGAACATGTGGACAACCGCGTAAGGGCGAAATTGAAAATTCATCCGTCAATTTTGAAAAAGGTAATGGAGGAAAATGATGTTCTTTCATCGTAAAAAAGGTAAAGGAAAAAGAAAAATGAAAAACGGACCGTTTTACCTGGAAGATGAAAATCTGATTTCGTATGTTCAAAGCGAGAAAGGTTCTCTTTTCAAATCTTATTTTAGGAAGGGATACGATTTCAGAATCGATTACGATAGTCAAGAGTCTCCCATAATCTTGGATAAAGAATTGATGGGAAACGATTTTGAAGATAGAGTTTTCATTCACGCTGAATTCGATGGAGATTACAATTTGAAAAAAATCAAGATAGATAAAGGTCAGTTTTTGACCGAGGAAGAATACGAAGAACTTTCAAAGTCAAAGGAGGAAAAAGAGAAGTGAAAAAACTTTTTACAAGTGAAAGCGTTACAGAGGGACATCCAGACAAAATCGCAGATCAAATATCGGATGCGATATTGGATGAAGCGCTTGCTCAAGATCCACAGAGTCGTGTCGCTGTTGAAACGTTCGTGATAAGAGGAGAAGTTATGGTAGGAGGCCAGATGACCACGAAAGCTTACATCGACATTCCAAACGTGGTGCGTCAAACGGTTTTGGACATTGGATACACGCGTGCCAAGTATGGATTCGATGGGGAAACATGTGCTGTGGTAACCGCCATCGATGAACAATCACCAGATATAGCTTTAGGTGTGGACAACGCGTTGGAATTCAAAGAAGGAGAAGAAGCTGAAGATCCGCTGGAAAAAATAGGCGCCGGTGACCAAGGAATCATGTTTGGTTACGCATCCAACGAAACGGAAGAATACATGCCATTAAGCATTTCGTTGGCTCACAAGCTTGCAAGAAGATTGACGGATGTTAGAAAAGAGAAAATTTTGAATTTTTTAAGGCCAGATGGAAAAACACAGGTTACCGTTGAATTCGATGGAGACGGAAAACCAATAGCGGTGGATGCCATAGTCGTTTCCACTCAACACGATCCAAACGTTTCCGAAATCGAGATTGAAAATGGAATAAGAGAAGAGGTCATAAAAAAGGTGGTACCTCAAGAGTACATAACGGAAAATACAAAAATATACATCAACCCAACCGGTGGATTCGTCATAGGAGGTCCAATGGCGGATACGGGATTGACGGGAAGAAAGATAATAGTCGACACTTATGGAGGAGTTGCTCCACATGGTGGAGGAGCATTCAGCGGAAAAGATCCAACGAAAGTGGACAGATCGGCCTCTTACATGGCAAGATACGTTGCCAAAAACGTTGTCGCAGCCGGATTGGCGGATAAATGTCTTGTTCAGTTAGCCTACGCCATCGGAGTGGCACGACCGGTTTCCATATTCGTCAACACCTATGGTACCGGAATATTACCCGATATCCAAATCACTAAGATAATAAACGAGTTGTTCGATTTCAGGCCGGGGGCTATAATAAAGAACTTAGATCTTTTAAGACCTATCTACAAGAAGGTTGCCGCTTACGGTCATTTTGGAAGAAGCGATCTGGATCTTCCGTGGGAAAAATTAGATAAAGTGGCCGAGCTCAAAGCGGCCGCTAAGTGACTTTCAAACTTTCAAGGTGATTTCCAAAATAAAAGCTCTGTTAAGGCAGAGCTTTTATTTTTACACACAACGTTCTGTCATTTTTATTCGTTTTTGTATTTACCACATACCGCGCGCTTTCACTTCTTACTTTTCACCACTCTCTTTTTATATTGTACGAGATTGTAAGACAGAGAGTGTGCCAAGAAAGCGAAGCGTTCACGAAATGTGTTGGCATGGTTGGCGATTTTCTGTAGAGTCTTTGTCCTTAACGTCATT
>CAZCZS010000076.1:0-7726 GCA_964503355.1 uncultured Mesoaciditoga sp. | reverse complement strand
ATGTTTATTTGATAAATGCCATTGGCTTGTAAAGTTGACGCACAACGTGAGTTATCAATCTGCGCGTCAACTTTAGAATGGGATTTCGGCTCGTAGGCCGAAATGACGTTATGGCCAAAGGCTCCATCAAGCACGTGGCGCATGGCAAATACAAAAGCGAATAAAAAGGCACTACATGGCTCCAAACCACGTGCCAATTTTCTTTTACTTTCTTTTACTTCAAAAGATGAAATTCCAAGTCGTAGTCCACAACGACGTTAAGTGGGTTTTAAGAAACTGAAGTTAATTTGTTCGAATTACACGAGTTAATCATTCATTTTCACATGTGATAATAATCACAGAAAAGTAGACTAAAATGGTTTAAAATCAAAACAGAGTATTCTTCAAAAAGGGAGTGATGAATATGTTTTGCTATCAATGTCAAGAAGCGCTCAACGGAAAAGGATGTACAAAATCCGGAGTGTGCGGTAAAAATGAGGAGGTTTCAACTCTTCAAGATCTTTTAATATATTCCCTAAAGGGAATTTCGTTCTGGGCCACAAAAGCAAGAGAAATTGGTGTAAAAGACGAAGATGTGGACATTTTCATCGTTAAAGGGCTCTTTTCCACCATAACAAACGTGAACTTCGATCCGGACAGATTTGTAAAATGGATAAACGAATCTTTAGAAAAAAGAGAAAAGATAAAGAACGAATTTCTCTCTGCTTACAAAAGAAGATACAAAAGGGAGTTTTCAGAAAGTCTTCCAGAATGCGCGGTTTGGGTAAGTAATGGAGAAAAAGATGAGCTTTTAAACAAGGGGAAAAACGTTGGGATAATGTCAGATCCAACGATAGATGAGGATCTACGTTCTTTAAGGGAATTCGAGGTTATAAGTTTAAAAGGAATGGCCGCTTACATCGATCACGCTTACATTTTGGGATTCAAAAATGACGAGTTATTCTCTTTCATAGAAGAAGCGCTTTGGGCCAGTGCGGATGAAAAAAACGGGATCGAGGAGATGTTTGATTATGTCATGAAAACTGGACAAGCTGGCTTAAAAGCGATGGCGCTTTTGGATAAGGCAAACACGTCTACTTACGGTGAACCGGAACCTACCATGGTAAACATAGGAGTTAAGGAAGGCCCTGCCATTTTGATGAGTGGTCATGATCTTAAGGACTTCGAAGAGCTGTTAGTTCAGACTTTAAAAGCCGGTGTTAACGTTTATACACACGGAGAGATGTTGCCGGCACACGCTTATCCTTTTTTCAAGAAATATCCAAACTTGATTGGAAATTACGGCAATGCGTGGTGGAAACAAAATGAAGAATTCGAAAAATTCAACGGTCCAATAGTGATGAACACGAACTGTTTGACACCTCCAAAAGGAAGTTACATAGACAGGCTTTTCACGACGGGTTTGGTCGGTTGGCCTGGCGTTAAACATATTGAAGATAGAGAAGCGGGAAAACCAAAGGACTTTTCACCCGTTATAGAGATGGCGTTGAAGATAGGAAAAACTCCTCAACAACTCGAGAGTGGAACCATTCCTACTGGTTTTGCACATAACGCCGTTGAGAAGGCGTTGGACAAATTAGAGAAATTGGTAAAAGATGGGAAGATAAAGAGATTCTTTGTTCTGTCTGGTTGTGATGGAAGGATGAAATCACGTGAGTATTACACGAATTTGGCGTTGAAAATCCCCAAAGACGCCGTTATTTTGACATCCGGATGCGCTAAATACAGATACAACAAATTGGATCTTGGAGAAATAGATGGTATACCCAGAATTTTGGACGCCGGTCAATGCAACGATTCTTACAGCTGGCTTGTTGTGGCCTCTAAACTTTCGGAAATTTTCGGTGCTAACAGCGTTAACGATCTTCCAATTTCATTTGATCTGGCATGGTATGAGCAAAAAGCGGTTATAATCTTGAACGCGCTCTTGTCTCTTGGAGTTAAAAACATACGCCTTGGGCCAACGTTGCCCGCTTTCGTATCTCCAAATATACTTAAAGTTCTCGTTGACAAATTCCATATAAAACCAATAGTAAACGTTGAAACCGATTTGGAAGCGATGTTAACTGGAAATTGAATTAATGGGGCCGTTAGGCCCCATTTCACTCTTTGTACATGAGCTCTTCCAATTTCACCTTATCTTTTATCTTCACTTCATTTCTACGTATTTCAATGAGATTGAGTTTTACAAGGGTTGTAAGAGTTCTTTCAAAATTTTCCCGCGATATGTCTATCATGCTGGCAAGATCCTGTCTTTTACTTTCAAATTTAACGATGTTTTCATTCTTTGAAAGATCTAAAAGTAGGAATATAACCTTCCTCATCGATTTTCCCATCGTGAGATTTTCCAATTTTTTGGACAAAAAGCGCAGCCTTTGGGACATCATATGGACAAATTCGCTTGCCACTTGTACATCTTGCATGATGAGTTTTTCAAGATCTTCCCTTGGGATCGCAATAAGATGCGCATCTTCAACGGATTTCGCGGTAGCTGGGTAATTAGTGGTGTTAAAAAGTAACGACTCTGCGAAAATTTCACCTTTCCCCATCACCTTTATTATGAATTCTTTCCCTGTTGGAGAATTCTTAACCATCTTCACTTTACCGCTTTTTACCATGTAAATAAATTGGCCCTTTTCGTTATCGGTGAAGATGATGGAATTTTTCTTGTGAAACTCAAGGTGCGATATTTTAAATATCTTGAAAAGGGATTCTTCGTTGAAGTATTTGAAATATTCCGTATTCTTCATGAATTTCACTATTTCCATGTCATAATTACTATACACTCTTTTTAAAAAAAGAGGCAATTATAAGTGTAACGGTTGGGTAAATCATCCGTATTCCATGAGCGAGAAATTCAAATTGTGTATCGTTTTTGTCGAATGAAGAAGGAGTTGAAAACCGAAATAAAATAAAACATTGGTAAAGAGATCTTCACACCAAAGAAGAAAATCCGGTTGTCTTTTCGGCGTGAGAAATGGCTTTTTTGAACACGATTCGCGCAAATATGACGCTTGAAAAAGCGAAGATGGAAAGTATCATCACGTCGAAGAGAACCTTTTCATCGAAAAGGGATGCATCGCTTATGGCCATTCTTCTGACGGCATCGAAAGCGTACGATTGTGGAAGCGCGTAAGAGATCCACCTCACGTTTTTGGGAAAAAGTCCTATTGGATAGTACAATCCCGAAAAGAGCTGAACGAGAACGCCTAACGTCCACGTTAACGGTTCTCTACCTTGTTTCACTTCCAAGAAGAAGAAGTTCGACGCTCCGATTAATCCCGCTCCAAATGAAAAGCCCGTCAAAAGCATGTAAACGAGGCTTAAATTCAAAAAGGTATACGGAAAGCTCATTTTAACTTTGACGATGAAGATAAACGTGAAGATGAACAAGAGGGTGGTTAAACTCTTCAAGATGAAGTTCCAAAGCATTTCACCGTATATGTAATCGTTTATGCCGTTTGAATGGGTCGCGTATATTTCAAGTCTTTTCTCCCAAAAAGCGGTGGACAAGGCTTTGAATGGCGTTAACAGGAAAGCCTGAGAACTTTGAAAGAATATGACTCCGATCACAACGTAAGAAACGTAATTTCCAGCGTACTCTTTAAAAGCGCCACTGGAAAAACCTTGAATGAAATAGGCGATGAAAAACCACACGAAGATGGTAACGTACCCTTTCACGATCTCAAGAATCAAATTGGAGGGATAGTACTTCAAAGCCTTGAATTCGTTCCACGCAAAGGAAAGAATCGTTCTTATTCTCATTGAGAAATCACCTTTTCAAATATATCTTCTAACGTCAACCGCTTGGTGAGTATATCGGTTATCTGCCCTCTTTTTTTAACGGCTTCTATGATCTTTGGGAGCGCTTCGTCAACGTTTCTCACTTTGAATTCGAGTTGCGTTTCGCCCCGCCCGAGATCTTGAATTTGAACTTCCCAATTTTTTTCAAGTTCTTCCGTTTCAACGTTGAATTTTCCCTTCACGTTTACCACTTCTTCGGCGGAAAATCTCTTTCTCAGTTCGTTCACACTACCCAACGCCTTGACGTGTCCTTCGTCGATTATCATGATCCTGTCGCATATCTCTTCCGCCTCTTCTATGAGATGGGTCGTCATGAAAAATGTTATCCCATACCTGTTCCTAAGGTTAACTATGAAATTTCTTATCATCTTTGCCGCTTCCATGTCCAACTTCACGGTGGGCTCGTCCAAGAAAACGAGATCGTGCTTCACCAACAAAGCCCTGGCTATTGCCAATCTTTGACGTGTGCCCGCGGATATCTCCATCGCCCACGCGTTTTTGAATTTCAACAGATCCAACGCTTGCATGACTTCATGTACAATTTTACGCACTTCTTTGGAAGGTATGGCGTAAACCGTCGCCCAAAAGAGAAGATTTTGTTCAACTGTCAACACGGGATCGACACCTATATCCGCCGTTGGAGCAACCAGAGAAACGCTGGCTCTTATTTTATCGGCTTCTTTTAAAACGTCGTATCCCAACACTTGCCCATGTGCTTCATCCGGCACAAGTAAGCCGGCCATGACTTTTATGAGTGTGGTCTTACCCGCACCGTTTTTTCCTATAAGTCCGAAAATCTCTCCCCTTTCAACTTTGACGTCTATGCCGTGAAGCACTTCGATTTTTTTCCTTTTCTTTCCATAAGATTTTCGCACGTTTTTCAAATCTATCACTGCCATCTTGTCAACGTTCCCTCCCTTCTCGCTTTTTGAATACCGAGATAATAAAGGTAGAAACCACTTGGAAATAAGATGGCGGTCAAAACGGCAAGCGCAAAGGTGTCCACGGCTAGTGGAGATAAATTCAAGAGATGTTGTAAGGGTAGAACGGCCGTGGTTAAAGACGCTCTCTTTAACAGCGCTCTTCTGAAGAGATCGAGCGCGTAGGTGTGGGGAATGAAAGAAGCGAGAATCTGTAGGTAATTTGGAAGAACGCTCACTGGATAATAATAACCCCCGACCAACGCTATGATAACGTCTTGTAGGATGAAGCTTATCGGTTCACTTCCCCTTTTGAAATTCAACAGGTAGAACGAAGAAGCGCTTATCATACCTATACCAAAGGTAGAAAGGCCTATGAAGATCACCCCGGCTATCACGTAAAGCGGTGCTCTAAATGTGAAAGTCGCTGAAAAGAAAAGCCAACCAAACAGAAATGCGAGTCCGACTCTTGGGTAATCATCTATAACCGATCTGAACATCACACCGATTATGGGAGTGAAATAAGAAAGAGGACTCAGCATGTACAGATCCATCGTGCCGTTCCAATATATCCTCGCGACTCGTGGAAATGGATCCCCGAGATTCGTGTACGAAATGTAATAGACGGACAATCCTATGACCACAAAAGAAACGTAATTCGTTCCGTAAGCGCCCATACTGTGATGTCCTACAAGCAAGGATACAAGAAAGAATATGGATGTGTTTACGAAGACATCTATTATCCATGTCCATATGTTTACCTTGTAAGAAGTCCATATCACCATTTCTCGTTTTGAAAACGCCCAGATGGCCCTTAACTGTTTTAAGAGTTCACTCATCTCTTATAAACCTCGCGTACACGTCCGAAATGCGTGCGGAACTCCGTGTTATGTTGTGAATGATGATACCGTGTGATAGAAGAAAGTTCAGAAGTTCATTTAAAGTGCCGTAAAGTGAAAATCGCACCTTTAGCCTTTGGTCCGTCAGCGAAAAGGCATCGATCATCTTTACCTTCTCTTTCAACTCCGAGAGATTTACCTTCGAAAGTTCAGCTTGGTAGATCTGATCGGTTAAAAATTCCTTCAAAAGCGCTTGTGGTTTTGATATTACGAGAGATTCACCGTCTTTCAGTATCATGATGCGATCGGCGTAACCCTCTATCTCCTGCGGATCGTGCGAAGAAAAGATCACGGTTTGCTTTTCCCTTCGTTTAAGAAGATATCTCCACAACTTTCTTCTCGCGAAGGGATCCAAAGATGTGGTTGGTTCATCCAGGTAGATTATCTCACGTTGTGATATCAAGCCTCGCGCTATCGTAAGCATTTGTCTCATGCCAGCGCTCAGCTGAGGGATGGTTTTTTGAACGTAATCTTCCATCGCCAACCCTTCGACCACTTCGGCGATGATGGATTTGGCTCTTCTTCTAGGTATTCTCAGCAAATCGGCGTAAAAGAGAAGATTTTCGTAAACGGTGAGTTGCCATTCAAGCCCCATCCACCCAGATGTGGAAACGTAGGCTATCTTGTCCTTCACCTTCTCGTGATCTTTTACGAGATCGAAACCAAGTATTTTTGCGCTTCCAGAAGTGGGGAAAAGCAGACCACTCAGCATCTTGATAAGGCTGGTTTTTCCGGCTCCATTTGGACCGATTATGGCGAATATCTCTCCCCTTTGAACTGAGAAGGAGAGATTTTTGACCGCCACCACGTTTTTCATCTTTTGGCTCGTGAGTTTGAACGCGTTCTTTATCCACAAACCCGGGCCTTGTTCTTTCATTCCTCGAACTTTGGCTTTCACGCTGGTTGGAACCGTTTGATATACCTTCGTCAAAGTGTCCGTCGCTATGACGTCCAAAAGATCACCTCATATGTAAAGAACAAAAAAGTTAGCGATACGAATTATATCACACCTCGAAGCTTCCAGAATTTTACGGTACATTTCGATTATGGATAAGTTGAATCGTCTTAAGTAGCATCTTTTCCATCTTGATCGTGAACGTTTCAAACGGTTCTGTCAGCAGCAAAGGAAGCATGAAGATGGCACTTAAAAAAGCTTGAAATGAAAAGCCGTAAACCATCAATAGCGTGAGTAAGTTCACAGAAGAAAGCAAGAGAGCACCATTCGTTTTTGTGATGGTTTGAATGCGAAGATTGAAAGGCTTTAAAGCCATATAGGTGATTTTTGAAAAAACGAATACCACTGCTGCGCAAAAGAGAAAGGCCAATATCACCCACCAATCGTCGAATTCAGCTGGAATCGTGAAACCAACTATCCACGCAAGCTTGTAAAGTATCAACACCAACGCCCAAAAAAGCGGCCCTTCGGCCATGAAAAGCGAAAAGCCTTTCATTCTTAAAAAAACAGAGAGCGATAGGGGAACAATGAAAAGCAAAAAGAAAAGTGTTCCTCCCAAATCGTTTAACATGAGAATTACCACACTTGCAACGATAACGATCCTCGCCCATTCGGAGTAAGTTTTGCTCAAACCGTACACCAATGGAATTACGGCGAGATAGCTTATGGCCGTTCCTATTCCCACCATCATTTGAAAGGTGTATATCAGAGCTGTTAACACTCCAAGTATCGCACCTTCGGCGTTCAAGCGGGCCGATGTAGCGTTGGTCATCACGATTCACCGTTTCTTTTCAATCAAATTCTTGTGGGATATTTTTTCTCATGTCTTCCTTAGAACCTTCTTCCTTTTTTCTTTCCAGATGTAGGGGATTTTTGGCGATTTTTAACACGTTGTCTGGAACCTTTGAAAGACTTTCCAGATAGTATTCGACGGCTTTGCGAATGAGATAACTTTTGGATCTTTCCAGTTTCTTCGAGTATTTTTCAAGTTCAACTTCAAGCCTTTCCGGCAACCTAAGAGAGATCAATTTCATTTATATCACCTCGTATTACATTATATCACAATTGATCATTTGAAAAATGGTAACTCAAGTTGTGCGTCAACTTTACAAGCCAATGGCTTTTAGCCATACATCGCTTTTCAAGCG
>CAZCZS010000075.1:0-7868 GCA_964503355.1 uncultured Mesoaciditoga sp. | reverse complement strand
TGTGAACTTTTGGATGGCGAGCTCATATGCCTTGATGAAAACTTCAAGGGAGGTTCAAAACGTTAAAGTTAGTGTGTTCAAATTAATTTTACGCAAGCTGTTGTCGGTTTTTCAATCTTTATGCCTTTTTCGTTACTTTAACACATAATGTGAGTTTATAAATCGAAAATATCATTTGGCTTTGTTTGCGATATCACTTTCGTGTTGTTGCTCTTGCATGAATTCAACTTTGGTTGGAACCAAGTCTTTGACTTTTGCCATGATCTTGTTTTTCTTTATCGCCTCATGCACAACTTCCAAAGATGGAAAATTTATGGCTCCAACGGGACAAATGTTTGCACATGTGGTACAACCAACCAAACAGTTATACGGATTGGCTACAATGGGTTTTTTTGAATTCAAGTCGTAACTGTAAACGTTTCTTCCACAAGTCACAAAACACAACCCGCATCCCACGCACGCTGCAGGATCTATTGTGGGATACCATTTTATTTCCTTTCTTGGTACTCCAAACCATTCATCGAACTTTCCAGCCATCTTCATCACCCCTATAATTATTTTTTTCACAAACACATAGAAACCAAACTTTTTTAAGCTTTTGCTCATAACTATGTTAGCATACAAACGATGTCGTTTGATTTAAGAAGCTTTTGTTTTTGGCATAAGAAAACATTGTGATTTTTTTAATTTGTTTCGTTTGGGAGTTCAAAATATGTTAAGAATCGTTTAGATCGTTGAGATTTTGATTTAAAGTGGTGAATGATGAAGAATGAGAAGATACGTAGAATCGTGGTGTACGTAAGAGAAAAAAACATGCAAAGTGAATTGTAAAGCTTAACAAAAAAGCTTTAAAATGGTAAAATGAACAACAATATGAAAAACAAAAGTGTCAAAGAGCGATTTTGGAAAGGAGTGAACTTTTCATGAATATATTTCAAAGAGTTGTGGAACATAGAAGATGGTTTCATCAACACCCTGAACTTGGATTTGAAGAATATGAAACATCTAATTATATTGCGGAACATCTTAAAGAAGTCGGAATACCTTTCAAACGATTGAAAACTGGTATTATCGCCGATTTAAACGTGGGCGCAACACAGACGTTTGCACTTAGAGCCGATATAGACGCTTTACCAATTCAAGAAGTTGAAGGACGACCTTACGGTTCAAAACATCCTGGAAAAATGCACGCTTGCGGTCATGACGCTCATGCTGCCATGCTTTTGACTTCAGCGGAGTACATGGCAAAAAATCCACCAAAGAAAAACGTTCGTTTTATCTTTCAGCCAGCCGAGGAGGGAAGAGGCGGTGGAGAATACATGGCAAAGAATGGAGCTGTTGATGGTGTGGACATGGTATTTGGCATTCACGTTTGGTCGAAAACGAAAGCGGGTGTCTTCGAGATAAAAGAAGGCCCGTTGATGGCAAGCGCTTCCGAATTCGAAATGATCATTCACGGTTCTGGTGGTCACGCGGCTTCTCCACATCTCACAATTAGCCCTATAGCCGTTGGAGCGACCATGGTTAACGAATTGTTCAAGTTGAGAATGCTTTCCATAGATCCGATTGAAACGGCCATCGTGAACGTAACGGCGTTCAATTCTGGTAACACCTTTAATGTGGTCCCTGAGCATGCGCAACTGATGGGAACCATAAGAACTTTTTCCAACGAAGTTAGAGACACGATATTTCAAAAAATGGAGGATCTTAAGCTTCTCGCTCAAAGCATGGGAGCTAAAATGGATTACAAATTAGACGTCGTAACGTATCCGGTTGTGAATTCCAAAGAGGCCGTTCAAATAGCGAAAAAAGTTTTAAAAAAGCTCAATTTCGAAACCATTGAAGCGACACCTACGATGGGTGGAGAGGATTTTTCTTTTTATCTTCAAAGAGTACCAGGAGCCTTCTTGTTTTTAGGAGTTAGAAATGAAGAAAAGGGCATCGTTTCACCCCATCATAGTTCAACATTTGATGTGGACGAAAATGCTTTGGAAAAAGGCGTGAAATTTTTCATAGAATTGTGTAATTTTAATTAACTCGTATCATGTGTCAACTTCATAAGCCAATGGCATTTATCAAATAAACATCGCTTTTCAAGCGATAAAGGAATTTTTTTGAATATGTCATCCCGGACCTGATCCGGGATCTCATCCTTAGATTGCGGCTCGTAGGCCGCAATGACGTGAAGGTCAAAGATTCCATCAAGCGCGTCAGGCCCATAATGACGTTGAGGTCAAAGACTCCATCAATAGGTCGTAGGTTGGAATGACGAAAAAGTGAGTGGTAACAAGTAAGAAGTAAAAGTGCGTGGCGCGTTGCAAATACAAAAACGAATAAAAATGCAACCTGCCATGCACTACAGAACTACAAGCTATGTGCTGATTTCTTACTCGTCTTGATGAAAGCCCTGAAAAAATTTCAAACTCTTGCGTGCTATAGATCTTTTGAAGACTATGGAATAATAATGCCCGGAGGGTATGGTGTAAAGTTTTGGCTTTCCAAAAGCTTCCCAAAGTTGCATTGTAGATTGCAAAGGCATTATCTTGTCGAAGGCCGCTTTGAACATGATGACCTCGCCTTTGAAAAGGGGAGCAAAGGGTATCGGATCGTACGTAAAACATCTCCATGGAGCCTTGTAAACATCTTCCTGACGTTTTACACTTTTGACGAAATTCATGTAATTTTGGTGGGCTATTACGCATTTTTCTAAAGTTCCGCATCCATCGTGATTTTCTCCATTTCTGTATTTTTCTCTCACTTGTTGAGTGATGGGAGAGGACCAATTTATATATTGGAAATTTCCGCCGGTTATCACGAGCGATAACTTATCTATTCTCACATCCACTCCAGCGGTGATAGTTGCTATCATGCCACCGAAGGAAATGCCCATCGCATGTGTTTTAGAAAATTCTGGAAATCTTTCATCCAGGAAATCTATCGTACTTCTCGCATCCATAACGGCGTGTCTGAAACGTTCGACGGCTTTGGCCGTATCTGCTTCCATGTAGTAAGAACCCCCTGGGTGCTCTTTCGAGGCTCGTATGCTGTTGTACGGCATGATCATAAAGGCTGTTATGAAACCATGTGAAGCGAAATATTGAGCAAACCACATAAGATACTTCACATTTCTATCACCCAACCCATGTAGAAAGAGTATCTTCCCCTTCGGTTGAGAAGATGGGATATGCAAAAAGATATGAACTTCTTTTGCCTCTTCAACATCTGTCGGATAAGGTGAAGGAAAACAAATGTGTTCTACAGTATGAGTTCCATTGTTGTCTGTAGAAAGTATCTTCGTTTTTAATATGTCAGGTTTCTTGTAATCGTACAGCATTTTTCCCTCCTATTTGTGAGGATATTCCATTTGATTTTTCATCTTGCGATAAAGAGGTTTAAGACGGGAGTACATGTGTTTGTAGATCTTGTTGAAAATTTGAGAATATATTTCCACGTTTTTCTCATTTGGCTTGAAAATTCTTGAATATCTTACCATCTTCTTTATCGCATCCTGAAATGAAGAATGCACTCCTATTCCCACAAATGCGTCTATAGCGGCTCCCAAACCTGAAGATTCATGGGTTTCTCCTCTGTAAACTGGCAAGTTGAATATATCTGAGATCACCTGACAAACTTGATCACTTCGTGCTCCTCCTCCGGAAACCGCCAGCCTTTTTATCTTTACTTTTCCGGCTTTCTCTATTCTGTTTTTACCATCAAACAGGGCATAGCCAAGACCTTCAACTATGGCTTTGTACACATGTGCCCTTGTATGCATGCTGGCGAATCCTATGATCGCACCTTTCGCTTCAGGCATTTTCAAACCTGGAGTCCAATAAGGTTGAACCGTTAATCCCAACGAACCTGCCGGTACATCTTTCAAAAAATCATCCATCAATTCTTCAGCGCTGACACCTCTTTCAATTGCTTTTTGAACTTCTTTCAATCCAAATTCTTCTTTGAACCATTTCACCATCCAAAATCCTCTGAAAATTTCCACTTCTGGGTTGTAATATCCCGGTATGGCGGCCACATAAGATGGCATGTATTTTATCGGTTCGTAATACCTACCGCTGGTAACCTGTACGGTAGCCGTTGTTCCGAAACTAAGACTCGCAAAATCTTCTGCAATTGCTCCAACGCCAAGAGTTTCACAACTTTTATCTGAAGCGGCTGCGATTAGTGGTGTACCACTTGAAATATGAAAAAGTTTTGCAACATCGTCTTTTAGCGTTCCAAGAAGTTGAGAAGGTTTAACCAGATCAACCAATTTCTCACGCGGAATTGGAAATATTATGGACTTTATATCGTTCGCATCCGCCCATTTTCCTTTTTTGTGATCGAATGGAAGGTAACCCACTTGAGATGCGTTAGAATCAACGAATTTCCCCGTTAATTTGTGAATCAAATATCCAGATAGAAAGAGGAATTTATGGGCTCTTTCAAAAATTTGAGGTTCGTTTTGTCTTATCCAATTGACTTTCGCTTCACTTTGCGCCATTCTCGCTGCTTCATCCATTCCAACCAATTTGTACGCGATTCTTTTCAGAATTGGTATGCGCACATCGAACTTCGCCTTTCTTTGATCCAACCATATGATAGCGTCTCGCAACGGCCTTCCAAATTCATCAACTACCACCAATGTTGCCCTTTGAGTGGTCAGCGTAACAGCTTGTATGGAACGAATATCTTTCAAATCAACGCTTTCCGTTATTTTTCTCACGGCTTTCACCAAAGCGTTCCAATATATTTGCGCATCTTGTTCAGCCCATCCAGGTTTCTTGCTGAAGTAGGGCTCATAAATCATCTGAGTTTTCCTTAATATCTTTCCATCTTCATCTATGAGGAAAGCACGTAGACTTTGAGTTCCACAATCTATCGAAAGAACACTTTTTTTCATTTCAACATTCTCCATTTCTAAAAAAATAGAGGTCCCGAAAAAGGACCTCTATTATTATATAAAATTTCGCTTTTTTATTTCACATCGGCTTCAGAAAGTTCGTCTACTTTTTTTATGGCTTCTTGGAGAAAATCGTATTCGAGAATGAAAGGATATCTCTCGGCCCAATGTTTTATTTCTTCTGGGTGATTCTGCAACCACAACCTGTCCAGACCTTCACCATGCGTCGTGCCCTTTTCTTTTATCTCTTCTATTTGTTCTTTGAATTTCTCTTCCCAAACGGGATCCAATTCTTTATGCACTTCTTTCGCGTATTCATCCAAAACGGGAGCCAATTTATCTATTATCTTTCCTTCGCTATCGTCCGTTGCCACCGCGTTATGTTTTTTGACGACTTCCCTGAGAATCCACGGATTGTCTATGATCATACATGGTGTCAAGAGATTGTCGGAATGTGGCTGATGGAATCTGATATCCGCCAAGAACGGAGATTGAAGTGCTTCCACAAGACTCTTTTCGTAAAGGTTATCCGTGGAGAAGTGAGCGAATATACAAGGTTCCACATCTCCTTTGTTGTTTATGTGAACGTAACGTCTTCCACCTGCTATACATCCTCCAACGCTGGGAGCGTCATTCCAGAAATCCATCAAGAAGTAAGGTTTTCTCGCTCTCAGATCTCTAACGAAATCTCCCATCTTTCTTCTTTGCTCTGGCAACGGCATCAGTTCTGGAATTGGATCTCTTCCAACCGGCATGAACAAGAAGAGCCAGCCAAAGAAAGAGCCTTTTTCAATCCAGAAATCGTAAAGTTCATCCGACGTCAAAGTTTCGAAGTTATCTCTCATGAAAACGAACGAATTTCCGTAGATGACACCTCTTTCTTTGAGTTTATCTGCGGCCGCAAGGATCTTCTTGTAAGCTCCTTTTCCTCTCGTTTCATCCGTTTCTTTCTCCCATCCGTTGACGCTTAGAACTGGGTACACATTTCCCAACTCTTTTATCTGATCTGCCACTTCATCCGTTATAAAAGTGGAGTTTGTGAATATCTGGAAAAGGCAATCGTCGTGTTTCTTGAAAAGAGGATACAACTCGTTCCACCTTATGAAAGGCTCTCCTCCTAAGAATGTGTAGAAGTACGTACCTATAGCCTTACCCTGTTGAATTATGTCATCAACTTTTTCTATCGGCATGTCATCGTTCTTGGTGTAATTTGCAGAGTAACATCCCTTACAAGCCAAATTACACCTCATGGTAGGACTTATAAGAATGGTGTAAGGAGCTGCGAATCCGTTTTTCTTTACCGTTTCTTCTTTGTTGTATTTCATCCAAGCCAAGTTGACGTTGACCAAGAAATTTATGAAGAACTTTTTCACTATTTCCTTGTCCTTTTTGAAGAGGCTTATGATCCATGCCCTCGAGCCAGGGTTTTTTGCAGTCCAGTTGGCGAATTTAGAAAGGTTGTTCGTTCCTCCAATCGTTTTTTCCAACTTTATCAACGATTCTATGGCTTTGTCAAAATTTTTCTCCGGATCTTTGGCTATATAATTTACGTACTTGTTGACTGCCGTAGAAATGGCTAACTTTGTAGCCTTGTCTTTGATGGTACTTCCTATACCCATCTGTTATCTCTCCTTTCGAAGGTGAATTTTTACCGCTCGGTCAAATCTCATCCTCTCAATTGTACATTAATTGAATTTAAATGTCAAGAAGTGTACAAAAAATTCTTTTTTTTGAAACGATTTTTTGCTATCATTGTTTTGAGAAGATGCGAAAAATCAAAGAATGGAGGCGATTTCATGCCATTGTACAAATACGTGTGTCCAAAGTGTGGCCATGAAGCGACTTTACTTAAGAAGATTTCAGAGGCCGATGACGTTATATGTGATGTTTGCGGCAGTAAAATGGTAAGACAAATAGGAAATGTGGGTGTGGTTTTCAAGGGAAACGGATACTACATAACGGACAGCAAGAAATCTTCCTCCAAGAAAGAGAGCGTGAAATCCAAATCATAGGGTATTGAAAATCTCTCTTTTTTATGATATCCTACCTATGAGTACTTACTCATGTGTGTCGGGGCGTGGCGCAGATGGCTAGCGCGTCTGCATGGGGCGCAGGAGGTCGCTGGTTCAAATCCAGTCGCCCCGACCAGCAAACCCACCGATCGACGGTGGGTTTTGATTTGCATTTTCAAGGAATTCGAATTTTCATATCATCCGTGAATGGAGGAATCATCTCGCATGCTTTCAAGAGAAAAATACGACGAAGTGATAAGATTTGTATTCAGAAAAGAAGCTGAAGAAAAATTAGGAAAACCAGCTGGTTTCGTAAAAGCTGAAAATGACACGGGCGTGAAAATGAAGGTGTACTTTGAGAAGCGCGGAAAACTCGAAGAAGATGAGACAAAACTTCAAGTCATTCCATACGTTGTTTTAAAGGTATACGATGGAAAAACGCCAAAAGGCATTTTGATGTACACGAGAAAAGGAAGTGAAACAAGGCTTTTAAACAAAGCTTCCGTTGGATTTGGTGGTCACTCAAATGAAGGAGATGAAGATGTGCGCGAAACGGCGTGCAGAGAAATAAAGGAAGAGATAAACCTGTCTTTGGAACCTTCAGAATTGAATTTTGTTGGTTACATTTTCAGCGATAAAGATGCCGTTTCTCGAGTTCATATAGGTTACGTTTACACGGCAGAAATTAACGTGGAAACCTTTGAAAATTTGAATTTATCCGATGAAATAAAAGAAGTGTGTTTGTACACTTTTGATGGCAAAGGTTGTGATGGAATCCTTGAAAATTGGTCTTCGATAATTTTAGGAAACAAAAAGTTAATTGAAGAATTTGTGAGGTGATGAATATGCCAAAAGCTGAGGGAAGGATTTACAATTTTTTAGACGAGAGCGCCATAGAAACGGATGTGTTGGAAACCATAGAGTTTAAGAATGAAGAAGGAGAAATCGTTAAATACGAA
>CAZCZS010000074.1:0-8201 GCA_964503355.1 uncultured Mesoaciditoga sp. | reverse complement strand
GCCTGACATTGTTTTGTTTGAATTAGTTTTACACGAGTTAATTGTCTATTTTTCAGGGTTCACTTCAACTTTATTCATTTACCTATTGGTTAACTTACGTGATCTTCGATTACACGGCTAGGTGTTATCTTCCAAAACTCCAAAATGTTATAATGTCGTTGAGGTGAAAAAATGGAATTCATAAGATATATACGCATTTTCATAGCGTTTTTGATGTACATGCTTTACGCGCCTTTTTTCACTCGAAAAGCTTCTCGCTTGAAAGGTGAAGAGAAAGAAAAGTACATAAGTTTTCATGTTGGAAGGTGGGGAAGGCGTGCATTTGAATGGGCAAAGAGTGAGGTCGTAATTTTTGGCAAAGAAAACATTCCAAAAGAAGGACCCTACATAATAGTGGCGAATCATAGAAGCATGTTGGACATATCTTTCATTCAAGGATATGTGAATCCGCATGCCGGTTTTATAGCGAAAAAAGAATTGGATAAATTCTTCACGGTTGGCGATTTTTTAAGGGTGCTCGGCGGAGAATTGATAGATCGAGATAACCCTAGAGATGCCATAAAAGCGATTTCGAGATTGATAAAACGAATGAAAGAAGAAAAACAAGTTGTGGCCATCTTTCCGGAAGGTACGAGAAGTCAGGATGGAAAGGTGCACGAGTTCAAGGCTGGTTCTATGAAGATCATCTTGAAATCAAAAGTACCCGTGCTTCCAATAGCCATAGTGGGAACGGATCGTTCCATGCCAAAAGGTACTTTCTACATAAAAAGAGCCCGTATTGTGGCCTCGATTTTACCTCCAATTCAACCCCAAGAGTTCGAGAATATGAAAACTCCTGAATTGGCGAATTTCCTTCGTAACATTATAGTTAAAGAAGTGGAGAGAATCGAAAGGATCGAAGGAGGTGAGGAAGATGTTAAGAGAATTGACGATAAAGGCGTTGATGTTGGATAAAACTCATAACACTCCTGTCGTGATATTGGGAATGAAGAAAAGCTCAATGGTTTTACCGATCTGGATAGGTTCGTGTGAAGCGATGGCGTTATCTTTAGCACTTGAAAATACCGATTTTCCCCGTCCGCTGACGCACGATCTTTTGATCAATTCCATAGAGGCACTTGACGCTCAAGTTGTGAAAGTCGTGATAGATTCTTTGAAAGAAAACACCTATTACGCGAAGTTGATGATAAAAGATCTCACCTATTCCGACATGGAAGATGATCCGAGTTCCATAATAGAAATAGATTGCCGACCTTCAGATGCCATAGTTGTGGCCGCAAAGAAGCATATTCCCATATTCACAACGGATGAGGTGATAGTTGAAGGTGGTATAAAGATCGAAGAGTATTCTTCAAAGGATGAAGAAGAAAAATTCAAGGAGTTTGTAGAACACTTGAAAATAGATGACTTCAAAAATTACTTTCAAGGCGATCAAAATCAAGGGGAAAACGAACAAGATGATCGATGAACTTTTGGAAAAATTCCTTTCTTCTATGAGTATCAACCCCGTTCTCAAAAAAGCAGCGCTTTACACTTTGACTTTACCAGGAAAAAGGTTAAGGCCCAAACTTCTCATGGCAAGTGCGAAAGATTTTAAAGTCGGCGAAGAAGAAACCGTTAAAGCGGCGGTAGCGATAGAGATGATGCATGCCGCTTCCTTAATTCATGATGATCTTCCTGCCATAGATAACGATGATTACAGGCGTGGAAAAGCTTCGAATCATGTTGTTTACGGTGAGAATTTCGCCATTTTGGCCGGCGATTTTTTGTTTGCGAGAGCTCTCGATTTGTGCAACGATATAGGCAACGAAGAGGTTTCAAAATCTTTTTCGTCCGTCCTTTTGCATTTGATAGATGGCGAAGCGAGAGACATATATCTCGAAGACAAAGATGTAAACGTGGAGGATATATTGACCATGTACAGGAAAAAAACAGGTGCGCTTTTTGCATTCGCTTTTTCGTTTGGGCCAAGAATGGTTGGAAAAAACAAAGAGGTAAAAGAATACGAAGAAGCCGGTTACGATTTCGGAGTGAGTTTTCAAATTTTAGATGATATTCTGGATGTTAAAGCGACTTTTGAAGATATAGGTAAAACCCCTGGCAAAGATCTCAAACAGCACAAATCCACGTTAATTCGGAAAATTGGACTTGAAGATTCTAAAAAATACGCCGATACTCTTTATGGGGAAAGTGTAAAGAAAATCAAAAGATCGAATAACCTGTTGAAAGAAGTTCAAGGAGTTAGAGAGTTGATAGAGGGAAAGATATGAAGATACCGAAACTCAAAATGAATTTGTCTTTTTTTGGAAAATTCACACCAAAAAAGTTGTTGAAAAATAAAAAACTGTTTTTTTCTTTGATCGGAACGGTGATAGTTGTGATCGGTATTATCACCTATTTTTCCCTTAAGCCCAAGTCCTCCAAGCGAGTTGTGTTGCCGGCAATAGTTCAAACATCCGCGGGAGCACTTCAGCGCGGAGATTACGCCATCATCAGTCCCATTTCCACCTCCACTTCCGATTACACCTCAGCGGAAGTAGCGGCGAGTTTCGTTGGAAATATGTACAAATTATCATGGAAAAGTGGATTGGACACTATGGCGCGTGCTCCGATTCACGTCTGGATTCCCATTCCGAAGAATTATTACTTCGGTGAAGATACGGCAAACATGAGGGCGATAGAGTTGGTGGATGGGATGCCTTACACGTTGTATGGAGGGCAGGTACGCACTAGAAATGGAACGAATTATTTGGAGTGTATAACGTATTTTCCAGGAATCGTTGGACTGGTTTTAACGAATGTGAAGGAAGAATACGGTATAAAATTGGTAAGAAAGGCAAGTGATAATTCTCCGAATTTGATAGTGATACCAGGTAGTAACATGAACTTCATGGGGAACATTCCTGGAACAAATCAAAACATATGGGCTCAAGATCTTCCGAATTACAACGTTTACATTTTCACCTATCCACTTGTTAACTCCCGTTCTCTTTCAACAACCGAAAAGATAATGAACTACTTCATGAAAACCGGCAGCACCAGTTATGTGAAATACACGGCACGAAACTTGGCTGATCTTTTAAGCACCGTTAAGGGAGAAATTTACATAATAGCCCAAGGAATAGGGGGCTTAATTGCAAGAGAGGCCGTTCAAAATCAAAACGTTCAAGCAAAAAAAGTCATACTTTTTGACACTCCAAATGAAGGCACTTCCTTTGCTTCTTCTTACATGTTGAGCAATCTTTACAACGCTGGAGATATTTTTACCAGCAGAGAACTTTCGTTGCCACAAAGAACAGTGGATTACGTTATGAACATATCAATTTCGTATTTAAGATTGCTTAATTTTTTCGCTCAAGATGTCGAACCGAATTCCCCACTTCTCACGGCTTTAAATGCGAAAAAAGTTCCAAAAGATGTGACTTTCATTTCCATAACCGGCACAAAACCAAATGTTTTGTTGCAAACTTCAACGAAGATGGAAGAATTCTTTCCTCAACTGGTGCCTAACAAGGGAGATGGCGTGGTTTCGGTGAAGAGTGCACTGAGTTTTGGAAAGAAGAAATACGAATTTCCGTACTCCTTTTACGACATATTCGCTCATAAAGAGGTTCAAAATCTCGTGAAGGATCTTCTGATGAGCTCTAATGGTTCGACGTTGAATGAAAAATTCTCATCTGATGAGTTCAAAGAAACCAAAACCTCTACTAATTCCACGAATATGGTTCACACCGTTAAAATAAGGCCACATATTTATCTATCAAAGGGAGATTATTATTTGAGAAAACCTGAAAAGGGTCTATTTCTCATGAAGAACTACTACGTGAAGGTTCCAGCCACATCGAAGATAATGGGAAGTGCGAACGGGGTTTACCTGATATCTTCCAACAGAGCGTATTTCATGTCTATAGGAGGTTATCAACCGATATACAAAGGAAAGATATCCTTTACGAACGTTTACGATGGTAAACTGTATTTAACGACACCTGCAAGACAGGTGCTACAATTCAATGGTAAGATTTCCAATTTGAAGGCCACAATTCCAAACAAGCATTACAGAAGTATTTTCGTGACCGATAAAGATATATACGCATTGATAAACGAAGCCACCTCAACGGTTTTTGTGGATCTCACATCCGATTCGACGTTGTTGACGATACCAGGTAAAGATGCGATCCTTAGATATTTTCCGTCATCAAATGAATTCGTAATCGTGACCGACAAGTACATTTCCATTTACGACAACAACGCGCACGTCGGAACGTTTTTTGAAAAGGTTTCTTCCATAATGAAAGAGATCGGGTTCAAATCGAATCAATCTTTGAAGATAAAGTCCGTCTACGTTAACGATGGATTGATTTACCTTCTTTCGTCGAATTACATCTTGGTAGCCGTTGACGTTCAGACCCATAAAGCTCAAATAATAGGCGATCAGGATGTTGGAAATTTAAAACTCATATCTTACGGAGATACTCTGGTGGTTGTGGGAGAAAGCACGTTGAATTTTTACGATATGAAAAACAGGGTAAGAATACCCGTCTATCAAATGGATAAAGGTGTGATAGACGCGACGAAGTGGAACAATACGCTCCTTCTCCTTTGCAACAAGGAGGGAAAATATGAGATTGATGGATACACGAAACGGTAAAGTTTTACTGTTTTTATCGATTTTCATCTTCATTCTGTCATTTTCGAGTTTGGCAAAAAACGGTGATTTCTATTACACACAGGGGATAATAGCTTTTAACGCCGGAGATTACCCCACAGCGGAAAAATATCTGAAAACCGCTTTGATGCTGGATCCTGGTCTTGAAAACAACTCAGATATAAAGTACATGATAGGTTTGAGCGCATGGTATGCCGGTGATATGGTAACCGCTCGAGCTTACCTTCCAAGCGATCACATTTCCATGCTCGCCAGTTCAACGAAAAGTTCAAGACGCAATTTAGTTGCGGACATAGCCAGGTGGGAAAGTTTAAGTTCTGAGATCATAAAACTTGAAGGGCAACCCAAAAAGAAAAAAGTGTCGAAGGCAATGGAATGGCTGATATTTTTCTCCATTTTTACAAGCATAATGGGAGGTTTTTTTGCTTACAAGTACTTCAAACACAAAAAGGGTCGCATAAGGCTACCCTTCACCGAGGAGCAAGAAGAACTCGAAGATCTTCCACCTGAATTTTCCGCTGATATTTCGACTTCTTCGGTATCTCCCCCTTTTGAAAAAGCGGAGATGCCCTCTGATGCTCCGAAAGAAGATGAGATAAAGATGAAGCTTCAAAATCTTCTTAAAGAAGATTTTGAAACCGTTGAAACCGTTCAAAAGATAGAAGAACCGGAAAAGATTATAGAACAAGTTGGTAGTGACGCGAGCCAAGAAGAGATCGAAAAGGTTGAGGAAGCCATTCACGAGCTTTTATCCAATGAAACTGAAAAATCGGTTACATAACGTTCCTGAAGCTCGAACATTTCTTTCGCCTTTTCATCGTTGCTTTCATGATCGTAGCCCAAAAGATGCAAGATGCCGTGAACGCATACCCTTATCATCTCTTCCTCAAAAGGGACTTTGAAGTATTCCGAATTTTCTTTGACATACTCCGGACATATGTATATCTCGCCGAGAAAACCCGGGAGTTCCCCTTCAAAAGAAAGCACATCCGTGGGTTCTTCTTTTCCGCGGTAGCGATTGTAACGCGCGATCTCATTCAAGCTCACGAATATCACGTTTAACCTTCCATTACTTTTTTCCCTTTTCAAAACGTAATCGCACAGTTTTTTAAACAGATGGGTATCTATTTTCATTTCCTGTTCGTTGAAGACTTCACATTTTTGCAATTTTTATCACCTTTTCTATCTCTTTTGTATCTTTAGGGTAAGATATTCTTGATTTGTACATAGCGGACAGTACTTTCGAAAATTCCTCCACTATCTGATCTATGTCTTTCAAGGTTAAACCGGAATCATCTAACTGACGTTCGTTGTATATTCTATTCACTATCTCTTCTATCATGTTCTTTATCTTTGAAGGGGTTGGAGATTTTATGGATCGTACGGCCGCTTCGCACGAATCGGCCAACATGACTATTCCAGCTTCTTTAGTGCGAGGTTTAGGACCTGGATATCTGAAATCATCCGGACTGACGTTGAGATTTTCTGACAACGCTTTTTGATAGAAAAACGAAACCATTCTTGTGCCATGATGCTCTCTTATCATATCTTCCACCAATAAAGGAAGCCTGTATTTTTTAGACAACTCTTCACCGTATTTGACATGCGAAACCACCACGAAATAATTCATCATGGGAGATATGGAATCGTGTGGGTTAACACCGTGCTGATTTTCCGTGAAAAATTCAGGCCTTTTCACTTTCCCTATATCGTGAAAATAAGGTCCTATTCTTCCCAAAACGTAATTGGCCCCTATTCTTTGAGCTGCGCTTTCACACATGTTAGATAGAACGACACTGTGAAAGTAAGTGCCGGGAGCCCTTATGGACAACTCTTTTACCAAAGGATGACTCAAATTACCGAGTTCTATCAAGCCCAAATTCGAGTAGATTCTCGATACGTACTCCATATACGGCAAGACACCTATGGCTAAAAACATGGAAAGAAATGGATTTAGACCGGTAAGTATCACCTCTTTCACATGTAGCGTGTAAGGCGTAAATCCAATTCCAACGCTTATGACCATCGTTATGGTTATCAAAGTGTTCCAAAGAGCGGCCTTCGAAAAATCAAATCTTTTCACAAAACCTTTCGTCAAGAACACACCACCGATTGAACCAACTATGTAAACGGCGAAAACTTCAAAATTTCCATTTCCCACCACTGCCGCAACGGTTGAAAGAGTAACGGCCGCCGCCATCGCACTTTCGGTGCCCATCATCGATGCCACAAGCAGCACGCCAAAAAACACGGGTAGACCGCAAACTCCAAATAGCGTGTATCCAATTGGAAAGAGTGAAACCGTCAAAAACAAGATAGCGGTGTATGTCCAAAAGTATTCCTTGTGGATCTTGAAAAGCTTCACTTCACTTGTTATCCAAGAAAAGCTCACGGAATTTGCCGCCAATATCAAAATGTAGGAGCTAAGCCATGAGATATTTGGAACAAATGAAAAATTTCCCTCTATCATCAACAAAAAGGGAACGCTGATATGATAAAGGTACGTTTTGTTTATGTTAGTTACGATCTTTATCAGCTTCGAAATCTTCATAAGCTTTTATTATCCTCTTCACCAAGAGATTTCTCACAACGTCTTCTTTGTTCAAATACACGAATGCCACACCCTTTATATCTTTCAATATCTTTGTGGATTCCACCAGGCCAGAATCTTCCCTGTTTTCAAGATCTATCTGGGTTATGTCTCCCGTTATAACGGCTTTGGAACCGAACCCCATTCGGGTGAGGAACATCTTCAATTGTCCTCTCGTCGTGTTTTGAGCCTCATCAAGTATGATAAAAGCACTGTTCAAGGTTCTTCCACGCATGTACGCCAAAGGCGCCACCTCTATGATGCTCTTGGAACGATAGTAATTAAAGCGCTCTGGGCTCATCATGTCGAAAAGAGAATCGTACAGTGGTCTTAAATAAGGATCGACTTTTTCCAACATGTCTCCAGGTAAAAATCCCAATTTCTCTCCCGCTTCAACAGCGGGCCTGACCAAAACTATTCTTTGAACTTCTCCTCTTCTTAACGATTCAACAGCCATCGCGACGGCTAAATACGTTTTTCCAGTTCCCGCCGGTCCTATTGCAAAAACCAAATCGTTCTTTTGCATTGCTTCGATGTAACGCTTCTGACCTGCTGTTTTGGGGAAAACACCCACTCCCTCTATCTTTATGTTATGACTTGCCCTTTCCTTAAGATCGAAAAGATCTCTCACGTCAACGGTTCCCTCTTTCAAAACCCTTTCAGTCATCATGTTTAGAACGCCGTTTACTTTCTTTACCAGTTCTTCTTCTCCTTTCAACCACAATTCGTTATCGGACAATTTTATGTTAACGTTAAAATACTTCCTGATTGCCTTTAGGTTAGAATCGTACTCTCCTACAAAGGCTACCAAATCAACGGAAGCCGGGATTTTAAAGCGCGAAATGGTTTCCAGCACAGATCACCTCCTGAACGTTTTGCCATGATTAAGTATAATACTTTATTCAAAACTTGACAAGGGGGTATGCTATGTTATACAATACGAAT
>CAZCZS010000073.1:0-8238 GCA_964503355.1 uncultured Mesoaciditoga sp. | reverse complement strand
TTTTCAATTCGTACTTTCTACTTCCAAGACCTATTTTCTCCGCGTGTTCTAATTGTTCACTCCATGAAACGGCCGGATGAGATTTGTGAAATGGATCTTCACCAACCGTTTTTATCACAAGATCAACGCAAGCTTGATCTAAAGCAACCGGATCTGTGCTCGCGGCTATACCTATATCCGGCACAATTGGAGGCCTGTTTATGGACCAACAATCGCAATCTGGAGAAACCTGGGTTATAAAAGATATGAAGATCGCCCTTTTATCCTTCAAAACAGCTTTTGAGTATTCGGCAATCTTTCTACTCAAAAGTTCTGAAGATGCGTTCCATTCTGGTACCATGGCTCCATAATTACACATGGCCACACATTGGCCACAACCTATACATGTGTCGTAATCTATAACAGAATGATCGAGAACTTTAACGGCACCAGTCGGACAATATCTTTCACACATTCCGCAGGCAACGCAATTTTCCGCTATTACAATCGGTTTTGAAGTTGAATGTTGTTCCAACTTTCCAGCTCTCGCTGCCGAGCCCATACCTATGTTTTTCAAAGTTCCTCCAAATCCGGTCTGTTCATGCCCTTTGAAATGTGTCATTACAACCAAAGCATCGGCTAAGGCTATCGCCGAAGCTATTTTCGCTTTCTTAATGTATTCACCATCTATTTCCACTTCAATTTCATCGCTACCACGTAAACCGTCGGCAATTATCACAGGTGCCCCAATAACTTCTGGTGTGAAACCGTTCAAAGTGGCGGTTTGCAGATGATCAACTGCATTGGATCTGCTCCCTTTATAAAGGGTATTTGCATCCGTGACAAAGGGCTTACCTCCAAGTTTTTTGATCATATCAGTTACGGTCCTAACGTAATTTGGTCTTATATAGGCAAGATTTCCATATTCTCCAAAATGGATTTTTATCGCTACCAAGTCATCTTTTTTAACAATTTCACCTATACCTGCCTCTTTTAAGAGAATTTCAACCTTCTTCATCAATCCCATTCCCGGTGTCGTTGTTAAATCCGTAAAATATACCTTAGACAAACTCTTTCATCTCCTTTTAAAACATCTCACCATTGCCAAGTTTGAAATGTACAAGTTTAAGCTTATCGACAACTGGCAAATCGTAAGGACATCTTTCTTCACACAAACCGCACTTCGTGCAATCTGTGTAATTTTTATCCAGTTTTTGGTATGCTTTGATAGCTTCTTCTTGATTTCCAAACCAAAATGCTAGCCTTTCTCTCAATGCGTAATCCGGAGCTTCGTGTGGTTTGTAATCTCTCATCTGTCTATCGTACCACCCCTCATACATGAATATCTTAGGAATATCTATACCTTCTGGACACGGCAAGCATTTGTTGCACTGTCTACAAACGTACGCATTCAGCTCCGGTGCTCTAAAATACAGATTTTCCATTGATTTTTGGCTCATGGGTCGAAAATTATCAACAATAGAGATATCCTTTAGAAGCATTTCTTTGGAATTCGCTCCCACAACCATGACATCTATGTCTTGAGAAAGCGCATACCTTAAAGCATCTTCGACTGATCGATAAAGATATCCATCGGCTAAAGCTTTCATACCAACTATTCCCATGTTTCTTGACCGGGCATATGGTAAAAACTCCTCAAAAGTAGATGGAAAGTTAAACCTATCGTAGTAGTTAAATCCCGTCATTGCCACATCTAATTCTTGCGCTTTTAACAATTTCAAAGCGTAATCTGGTAATCCGTGGAAGGACACGCCAATTGCCCTGATCATTCCCTTCTTCTTGGCTTCAAAAACGTAATCGAGTGCTGACGGCCTTTTTAAAAGCGCGTCAACATCTTCTTGTTTTGTTACATGGTGAAGAAAAAGTATATCAAGATGATCGGTTTGAAGGTTCTTTAGGCTTCTTTCAACGAATTTTTGAGCTCCTTCTTTGTCTCTGGCATGACATTTGCTCACCAGCACCACATCATTTCTTCTGCCGTTGAGAGCGTAAGACAATTTCTTTTCCGATTCTCCATCACCGTATTCCGCGGCAGTTTCAATGTAATTTCCTCCATGATCAAGATAGATGTCCATAAGCTCTGACACGAGTGTTTTTGAAATTTCGAGCATATGGAAGCCACCTAAACCTAATATCGACACTTCCATGCCGGTTTTTCCCAATGTACGTTTTTCCATTTTCCCTCCTCCTTAATTTTCAAAAATTCCTTTGTACGATTACACTTATCCTTCGTTTAAAGTACGTCGGAATTTTTCACACGTAGCGCTACTCGACTTTAGTTCAAAGAGATTTCGCACAACGGAGCTTTTGAGGGAATTCGGGGCTTCTGCGGAGAACACCTTTTTGATAATTCGCTGTCGTTTTAGATACCTTTTTTCTTCAACATGGTGTTTGTTACCTTTACACCTTGACAAATACGATCAAAGGCTGATGCTTTTTTATAAGTTTTGAAGTTATTTATAAAATTATATCATTTTTTAAACGCTTTTGTGGTGAAATCAGGGATGAAAACAAAACCTAAATAGTCTAAATTTAATTTTTCGTTAATTAAAACGAAATAAAAAAAGGGTATTCTAGGATTGTACCCACCCCCCTGGGAGGGATTAATAAAAATAAAATACAGGAGGCGCCAATTATGAAAATAATGAAGAAAAATGTGAATGGGAAGAATTTTGAAAGCTTGAAAGAGCTGCTAAGAGATGCGATCTTAAGGGAAGGTTTTTCCATCTTATCGGAGTACGACTTTGGGAAAATATTGGCTTCAAAAGGCATGAAATGCAACGGTAACGCTTACGTGATCAACATGTGTAATCCATCTATTGCGGAAAAAATCTTGAACAGCAACGTTACTTTTGGTATCCATCTTCCTTGCAAAGTTGGCATTTTTGAAGGGAAAAACGGTTACACTCTGATCTATCCGGAACCGACCTCTACCATTGAAAGCGAAGATCCCATCGTACAAAGTTCTTTAAACAAAATAAACGAGGCTTTAAGAAAGATTTCTGAGTCTTTTGAGTGAAAACGTGAAAGAAGGGGGAAATGCCATGAAAAAAATCGTTTTGGATTTAAAAGGAATGACTTGCGCTTCGTGCGCATTGACCATTGAAAAAGCTTTGAACAAGAAAGCTAACGGTGCTAAAGCCGTTGTAAATTTCGCTGTTGAAAGAGCCGTAATTGAAGGAGAAGATATAGAGCCAGAAAAATTGATAAGCATAGTTAAAAGCACAGGATACGACGCATCTCTCATAAAAGTGGAAGAAGAGAGTGCGGACACGAAGAAAACTTATAAAGTTAACGGTATGACCTGCGCGTCTTGTGCGGCAACCGTTGAGAAAACTTTGAAAAAAGTACCGGGCGTTGAAGACGCAAACGTTAACATCGCAACGGAAATGGCAACTGTGGTAATAGACCCTCGCGTCGTTTCCGAACGTGAAATGGCAAAGGCAGTTTCGAACGCGGGATACGAACTTGTGATATCACATGAGAAACAGACTTCGCGAAGCGACGATTTCTCTCAAAGGGTAAAATCAGCCAAAATGAAGATGATATGGGCGTGGATAATCACAGGTCCTCTTACGGTTGCCATGATCGTGGATATGTTAGGTGGGAAGATACCGTACTTCGATTGGATCAGTGTGGTAGTATCTTTCCCGGTGATCTTCATAATAGGATACACACCTATAAGAAGTGGATTGGTGGCTCTTCTTCATCGTGGAACGAACATGGATGTTTTGATCTTGCTGGGAGTGACAGCCTCTTTTGCAACCGGGATTTTGTCTTTGTCTGGAATGAAAATAGCGGATTATTCGGCTGTTGGTGCCATGATCATGGGCTTTTTCTTGGTGGGAAAATACCTTGAAACCGCCGCAAAGGGCAAAGCTTCAGAAGCCATCAAGAAATTGCTTCAGATGAGCGCTAAAAGTGCTCGGATATTGGATGAGAATGGTAAAGAAATGGAAATTCCGGTGGAATCTCTTGCCGTAGGTGATATCATGATAGTGAAACCTTCCGAACAAATACCAACGGATGGGGTGATAATAGAGGGAGACACCACAGTAGACGAATCCATGGCGACTGGTGAATCCATGCCTGTAAGGCGAACTGTTGAAGACGAAGTGATCGGCTCAACGATCAACCAGATGGGCACGATAAAAGTGAGAGTTACAAGGGTAGGAGATGACACGTTTCTTTCCCAAGTGATAAAACTCGTTGACGAAGCTCAAGGAACAAAAGTCCCGATTCAAGCTTTCGCCGATAAAATCGTTGGTATATTCGTACCGGTTGTTCTCGTCACCGCGGCGGCCGTTTTCATCTTTTGGCTGGTGGAACCTTCAGTGGGCCGTGGAATAATGGTTTGGGCCTCTTCGTTTCTTCCTTGGGTTAATCCAAACCTTGATGCCCTTTCGGCGGCTATATTCGCATCCGTTGCAACGCTTGTCATAGCGTGTCCCTGTGCTCTTGGTTTGGCCACACCAACGGCCTTGATGGTTGGTTCTGGAAAAGGGGCATCGGAAGGGATATTAATAAGATCTGGTGAAGCTTTGCAAACGGCGAAAGACGTCGATACCGTTGTTTTCGATAAAACCGGAACCATAACGAGTGGCATTCCACATGTCACGGATATCAAATCAGAAATCAACGAAAACGAATTTCTTAAATTGATCGCTTCCATAGAAAACCATTCCGAACATCCCCTTGGCAAAGCGATCGTAGATTACGCCAAATCAAAAGACATAAAAATCGAAAATGTGGAAAAATTGCTCGTACGTCCCGGTCTTGGAATAGAAGGAATTGTAAATGGTAAAAAGATCTTGGTTGGAAGTCCTCGATTGGCTTCCTCAAAAGGGATCGTGGTTTCCAAAGATGTTCAAAAATATGGAATGGAAGGAAAAACGGTCATAATGGCTTTCGAGGAAAATGGAAGATATCTTGGAATGATAGCACTTGCAGATACCATAAAAGAAGGGGCACGTGAAGCTATAAATGCACTTAAGGAGATGGGTATAGAAACCATCATGCTCACAGGAGATAACGAATTCACGGCCAAATCCGTTGCAGAACAAACCGGTATCGACAACGTTCGCTACAATCTCCTACCTTCCGACAAGATAGAAGAGATAAAGAAACTTCAATCACAATCGAAAATCGTGGCGATGGTGGGAGATGGCATAAACGACGCACCTTCTCTTAAACAAGCTAACGTCGGAATCGCCATAGGAACTGGAACGGATATAGCAAAAGAAGCCAGTGACATAACTCTGGTTAAAGGAGAACTTCGCTCGGTAGTTAAAGCCATAAAATTATCTAAAGCCACATTTCAAAAAATACGTCAGAATCTATTTTGGGCCTTTTTCTACAACGTTATCGCCATACCTCTCGCCGGAATAGGACTGCTTCATCCTGTTATAGCGGAAATAGCGATGGCATCTAGTTCGGTTAACGTTGTGACAAATTCTTTGAGACTTAAGAAGCGATCCATAGATTAAAAAAGGAGGCGGATCACGATGAAACTTAACCATATCAATGAGAAGATGACTCTTAAAGAGATAATGAATATGGATCCATCTTTGGAACCAGAGCTTTTCAAACTTGGATTCAACGCGTGTTGTTCAAAAATGGAAACCGTTGAGGCTTTTGCAAAAGATAAAAAAATAGATGTTAAAAAGGCAATAGAAGCTTTGAACGCAAAGATAGACGAAGTGAACAAGATTTCAGAATTGCTCGAAGATTACGAGTAACATTAAAAAAGCAGAGGTGAGAAAAATGGATGAAATGAAGAAAATGAACGGTAAGTATAAAGATCCGGTATGTGGAATGTCAATTTCACTTGAAAATGTGAAGGTTACAACAACCTATCACGGAAATGAATACCATTTTTGTTCTGAAGATTGCGCAAAAAAGTTCGACAAAAATCCCGAAAATTACATAAAAGTCGAGCATGAACACATGAACATGAAAATGGATACCATGGGCAAAAGAGAACACAAGGCTCGCCATGGCTGCTCTGACATGTGAGAAAAGGTGATTTGAGATGATGTGGTACGGTGGTCCATGGGGCTTGAATTGGTTTGGATGGGGAGGTGGCATCATGATGATTTTAGGATTTATACTCTTTGTAATAGTCGTGTTCTTCGTTTTTAAATGGTTATCTTACACTCCTTGGCACGGCGAAACGAGATACGAAAAACACACCAGTAACGATGAGTCTTTGAGTATTTTGAAAAGAAGATACGCGAATGGAGAGATAAACAAAGAAGAATACGAGAAAATTAAGAAAGACTTGGGATTTTAAGAAAACGATTAAAGATAACATCATCTGCAACATTTATTTTCAATGTTTGAAAGTTCTTACTTCATTCGTTAGGTAAGATAACACATCAATCTCAACATTCGTTTTCTGTACTCTAATCCGATCGCTAGTCTCAAAGAAGTAAAAAGATGCTTAAGCCAGAGGGAAAAGCCATCTTTCTTAATCCCATGATCAAAAGTAGTTGGTTGGGATCAGTATGATAAGGAAAACGAAAAAGAATATTTTAGAAAGCGAATTTCGTATCGTAAGGAGAAAAAATTTTCGAACATGGTAAATTTGTCGATTTGCGAGAAGGATTAAAAAAGGATGATGAAAATGAAAAGATATGATTTGATAGTTATAGGTGGAGGTGCGGCGGGTTTTGCAGCTGTGATGGAAGCAGATGAAATCGGTGCGAAAACTTTGATGATCAACGACAATACAGTTGGCCTTGGAGGAACGTGTGTTAACGTTGGATGTGTACCATCGAAGTATCTTCTTCACATCTCAAAGATCATGCATGACTCTCAGCGTAATTCTCTGTATGAAATAAAAAGTGAAGTGTCCTTTGATTTCAAAACGATCATGAAAGAAAAAGACTCGCTGGTAGATGAACTAAAAAACGAAAAATACGAAAAAGTACTTGGAAATCTGAAAAACGTTGAGTTTGTTCGTGGAAAGGCGGAATTCATCTCGAAAGCAGAAATAAAAGTGGCTGATAACATCTACACCGCACCTGGCTTCATAATAGCAACTGGTTCTTCAACGTTCATACCCTCCATAAAAGGAATCGACGAAGTCAATTACATGACGAATATAGAAACTTTAAATTTAAAAAAGTTACCTAAGTCCATGATAGTTATAGGTGGGGGAGCTTTGGGATTGGAATTTTCTCAAATTTTTTCTAGATTCGGAACCAAAGTGTATGTTTTAGAGGCTAAAAAAAGAATTGTTCCCAATGCCGAACCAGAGCTTTCCATATTGCTAAAAAAATATCTAAAAGAAGAGGGAATAGAGATAATGACAAATGCAAGAGTGATTGAAGTCTCGAAAGATCATGAGAACGTGGTTGTTAATGTAATTCTCGATGATAAAGAAAAAACGATCACAGCTGAACGATTGCTTTTGGCGGTTGGGAGAAAAGCAAATACTTCTTCTCTATCACTCGAAAAAACAGATGTGAAGTTGGGTTCAAAAAAAGAAATCAAGGTTGACGATGAGATGAAAGCTTCAAATGAGATATGGGCTGGTGGAGATGTTACTGGTGAACCGATGCTTGAAACCGTAGCTGCAAGAGAGGGCATGATCGCGGCAAACAACGCACTTTCTTCCGAAAAGATCAAAATGAATTATGACGTCGTTCCTCGTGCCGTTTTCACGGATCCACAGTTAGCGTCGGTAGGTTTGACAGATAAAGAAGTCAATGAAGAAGGAATAACTTGCAATTGCAACACGGTAACCATGAATCTTATACCAAAGGCACGCGTTATAAACGAAGTAAGAGGGGCAATTAAATTGGTTGTGGATAAGAAAACAGAAGAGATAAAAGGTGTACATGTTTTGGCTTCATCGGCGGCTGATCTCATTCATGAAGGAGTTATGATAGTAAAAAACAAAATGACGATTAATGATGTTGTGAACACCTTGCATATCTTTCCCACCATATCTGAAGGGATAAAACTCGCGGCCCAATCTTTCAAAAGGGATATAAGCAAAATGAGTTGTTGTGCAGAATAAGAATTTTTATTCAAATCTTGCCATGATATCAACGTTCTCTTTTTATAGCCCGAATGAGAAAAGGTTGTGGAAGCAAAAAATTATTTATTGTACACTATCGACAATAATCAATAAATGACATAATTTTATGGGATCTTCTTGTAGTTCAATTCCAAAAAAACACTCCTTCTATATTAGAAGGAGTGTTTTTATAGATTTAATAAGCAAAAACT
>CAZCZS010000072.1:0-8301 GCA_964503355.1 uncultured Mesoaciditoga sp. | reverse complement strand
CAAAAGTCATGACCACCAACAAACTCAGCGCAAGAATCACCAAACTTCTTTTCATCTTCGCTTCCTCCTTCACCAAAAGATATGTTTTTTATGTAAATCCCAAAAATTATAAAGCTTCACATCGTTACGTTTCAAGATGTGTATCGTGATGAAGATGTTGATTTTAACAAAAAAGAAAAGGGTCAGAAATCTGACCCTTTTCTCGAAAAAGATTCATATCATTTTATTTTCATCATTTGTAAAGCGAGTAGAAATCAACACCGGGTCTCATGGCGTTGTAGTACCAACCTTTGAGATCGGCACGCTGCACGTGATGACCCAACGGTTGAGCTGTCCAAATGGCGTACGCTATGTTGTAAGCTTTTACGTTCAATTCTTTGTATATTTCCGCACGTTTCTCGGGATCGGTGGTCTTCATGGATTCGTTGATCAAAGCGTCCATATTCTGTTTGGCCCATGCCACGTAATTCTTACCCAGTGTACTTCCGTAAGCGCCTGTTGAAGCGTAGTACGGTTGAGCGAAATCATATGGATCTGGGTAATCCGCCAGCCATCCGAGGGAGAACAGCGGCAATTTTCCGGCCAAGTAATCATCGAGGAAGGAAGCCCACAATTCAGATTTGATCTGGATGTTGAATTTCGGGTTGATCCTTCTCGCGAATGCTCTTATCATTTCACACGCCGTTCTTCTGGCAACGTTACCTGAGTTGTAGACGATCGTCATCGTGAAACCTTTCTTCCACAATTCACCGTTGTAAGCTTTCTTGAAGTATTCTGTCGCTTTTGCTAGATCTTGATGATACGTCGGCGGAACCTTTGGATCGTATCCCAGCATACCTTTTGGTATACAACCATTCGGAATTATTCCTTGACCGTTAAGAACTTGATCTATGTAAGTTTTGTATGGGAAGAGGTACACGAACGCTTTTCTCACATCCAAATTGGAGAAGAAGTCCGCTGGTATACCTTTTCCGTCCAATTTTCCACTGCCAATGTACGGATTTCCTTTCGCGTTCACATTCCAGTTGAAGAATATGTCGTCTATAACCAATTCAGGAAGGCCTTTGATAACTTTAACGCCTGGAAGTTTTTCAACTTGGCTCATGTATTGCTCTGGAACGTAAATCATATCAGCGTTTCCCTGCATGAGATCGAGCTTTCTCGTCGTGAATTCGTTAACTCTCTTTATGATTCCGTACTCGATTTTCGCGGGACCAGCCCAGTAGTGATCGAATCTCTTGAAGACGATCTCTCTGCCTTTTGTCCATCTTTCAAGTGTGAACGGACCGCTACCGTTTTCAATCGAGTAAAGTGGGGCTTTTTCCCTTGTGGGGTTGTGGTATTTCCACCATGTATCGGCTCTTCCATCCCAAGCACCGTTTTCGATCGCCCATTTTTTGTCTATGATGGCACTCCAGTTTGCACCGTGAGCGAGGATGAAAAGGAACGGAGGATATGCGTGTGGAAGATGAATTATCAAGTCGTTACCCTTGATCTCGAAATCCTTGTCAAGCATGTTGAATGCATCGATCAACGCTTGCTTGTACTGGGCATTCTTTGGAGTCCTTGTACCTTTGATGAAGAGATCAGAATAGCTCTTCACGCCAGCGAGCTTCTTCGCCCAGGCTTCGATGCTGTCAACGTAAGCTCCACCAATTTCTTTTAAAAGTGGTTCAGCGAGCATCCACGTGGGTCCACCCGCTCTGTCGAATATGACGGTTCTTTCGAGAGAGTACTTAACATCTTCTGGAGTGAGAATATCTCCGTTATGGAAATAAACACCCTGGCGAATGTGGAAGATGTAAGTTGTTCCGTTGTCAAGTATGGTTCCATCTTTTTCACTTGGAACATTCGTGGAAAGCATTGGTTTGAATTCTTTCAATGAGGAACCGTTGTATTGGATCAGATTATCGTAGAGTTGCCATATTGCTTCACCCGACGCTGTATCATAAGACCATGCGGGATCGAGTGTGGCGATGGTTCCTATGGTTTCTTCGACAACGGTTGTCGCCATCCCAATTGCCGCGCCTATAAGGAGCACCGCTGCAAGTACTATCAACACTTTTTTCATCTGAGTATTACCCCCTTCTCGTATTTGATGTATTTCCTTACGGGAAATAAAATGAATTTGAATTTTTCGTACCCGTAAGGAAAACCGTTGATACAAACGTAATTATATCCCAAAAAAAAATACATGTCAAGAAAGTTCTTAACATCCGCTTTTTTTATCTTTAACGAGTAAAAAAATCCTTAAATGCGTGGTAAAATATATCTACATAAACGAATTTCATATTCAAATATTCGCTTTAGGAGGAGAAAAGCATGATCAGAAAAACAAGAATCATGACGCCTGGTCCTACACCTGTACCGGTGGAAGTGTTGTTGGAGGGTGCGAAAGAAACGATAGCCCATCGTACTCCGAAGTTTAAGAAAATGTTAAAAAATGCTTCTGAAAACCTGAAAAAAGTTTTCAGAACCGATGGACACGTGTTCATCCTTTCTTCTTCCGGAACAGGAGCGCTGGAAACCGCTGTTGCAAACACGGTAAGCCCTGGTGACAAGGTCATAACGGTTGTAGGAGGAAAATTTGGTGAAAGATGGGCCGAATTATGTCAGGCATATGGAGCGAACATGGTGAAGATAGAAGTTGAATGGGGAGATCTCGCAAGGCCCGAACAAATAGAAAAAGCGTTGAAAGAGAATCCCGATACCAAAGTGGTTTTCACCACCTTGAGTGAAACGTCCACCGGTGTGGTTTACGATATCAAAGGGATGGCAGAAGTTGTGAAAAAGAGCGATGCAATTCTCGTGGTGGATGCGGTAAGTGGTCTTATCGCCGAACCGTTAGAAATGGATGAATGGGGAGTGGATATAGCGGTTGCTGGCTCTCAAAAGGCCTTTATGATGCCGCCAGGTCTGGCCTTCGTGGCAGTCAACGGTGAGAAAGCGTGGAAAAGAATAGAAGAAACCACATCACCGAGATATTACTTCGATTTAAGGGCCTACAAGAAAAAATATCCCGATACGCCTTACACGGGAGCGGTGAATTTGGTTTATCAGCTTAACAAAGCGCTGGAAATGATCGAAGATGAAGGAATGGAAAACATCTGGAAAAGACATGCCCTCTTTGCCGAATCTATGAGAAATGGAATAAAGAAAATAGGATTGGAACTTCTTCCGAAAAAACCGGGTAACGTTTTAACGGCCGTTAAAATTCCAGAAGGAGTAGACGCTTCAGAATTTTTGAAAATCGCTCGTGATGAATACGGCATGTACTTTTCTGGAGGACAAGGCAAACTCTCCGGAAAGATATTCAGGGTTTCAAACCTCGGATATGTTGACAGAGTGGATATGATATCCGCTATGGCTGTGATAGAGATGACGTTGAAGAAGATGGGAAAAGATGTGCCTATAGGTGCTGGAATAAAAGCAGTTGAAGAAACGCTTTTGAGGGGTGAATGATGATGGTAAAAGTGCTCGTTAACGATCCTCTCGCCGAAGAAGCGGTAAATATATTGAAGAAAGCTGGATTTTCCGTCGATGAGAGGAATTACTCAAAAGAAGAGCTTCCCTCCAAAATTGGGACCTATGATGTCATAATCGTGAGAAGCGCGACGAAAGTCACAAAGGATGTAATAGAGGCTGCTTCAAATCTCAAAGTCATAGCAAGGGCAGGGGTTGGATTGGATAACATAGATCTAAAAAGCGCTAAATCTCACGGCATAACCGTTCTAAACACTCCAAGCGCTAACTCGATAAGTGTGGCGGAGCTCGTTTTCGCTTTTATGTTGTCTTTAAGCAGGCATCTTGTAAGGGGAACTATGGGTTTGAAAGAAGGAAAATGGGAAAAGAAAGCTTTAAAAGGTGTTGAGCTCTACGAGAAAACCTTGGGAATAATAGGATTTGGTCATATAGGAAAAGAAGTGGCGAAACGTGCTTTGGCTTTCGGGATGAAAGTCATAACTTACGATATAGTGAAAGATGATGGGGGTTTAGACGTTGAATTTGTGGATATGGAAGAATTGTTAAGGAAATCCGATTACGTTACAGTTCATCTACCTCTTTTAGAATCCACCAAACATTTGATGGATGCCAACAAATTTTCCATGATGAAACCCACGGCCTTTTTCATTCATGCGGCACGAGGAGGAATAGTGGACGATGAAGCTTTGTACAACGCTTTGAAAGACGGAAAAATAGCGGGTGCAGCGTTGGATGTGTTTGAAAACGAGCCACCCGACGAAAAAGAAAAGGCCCTTTTGAATTTGCCAAACGTCATAGGTACTCCACACATAGGAGCATCAACCGTTGAAGCTCAAAGAAGAGTTGGGTTGGAGATAGTGCACAAGATAATCGATTTCTTTCAGAGTGCCAAAAGCACAAGCTGATAACGAAGAAGAAAGGGGATGTAAAAATGGGTGTTGCAGAAGAAATAATGAAAAAAGCGGAAGAATACCGAGATGAAGTTGCTCAATTTCTAAGGGACATCGTGGCCATTCCAAGTTATTCTGGTCATGAAAAAGAAGTCGTTGACAGGATAGCTCAAGAGATGAAAAAAGTGGGCTTCGATGAGATCAAGGTGGACGGACTTGGAAACATATTCGGGAGAATAGGGAACGGTAAACCGGTTGTTGCGATGGATGCTCACATAGACGTCGTTGGAGTTGGAGATCCAACCCAATGGAAACACGATCCTTTTAAAGGAAAGGTTGAAAACGGGATAATCTACGGACGCGGTGCCGGCGATCAAAAAGCGGGAATGGCTTCCATGGTCTACGCTGGCAAGATAATAAAAGATCTTCACTTGGAAGGAGACTACACCTTCTACGTAGTTGGTTCCGTAATGGAAGAAGCATGTGATGGTCTTTGCTGGCAATACATAGTTAAAGAGGATAAATTCAGGCCTGATTACGTCGTTATCACGGAGCCTACAAACCTGAACATCTACAGAGGACACAGGGGAAGAATCGAAGTTAAGATACGGACAAAGGGAAGATCTGCCCACGCTGCGATGCCGGAAATGGGAGAAAACGCCATTTACAAGATGGCAAGAATAGTCTTGGGTATAGAAAAGCTCAACGACGAGTTGAAACCGGATCCGTTTTTGGGAAAAGGAACGGCGGTCGTTTCCCAAATCTTCTTCAAGTCTCCTTCCGAAAATGCCGTTGCAGATGAATGTACCATCCATATTGATAGAAGGCTAACTAAAGGCGAAACCAAAGAAACGGCAATTGCCGAATTCGAAAAGGTGATAAAAGATGCCGGTGTTGAAGCGGAAATTCTTGAACAGACGTATGAAGGGCACGCTTACACCGGTGAAACTTATTCCTCAGAGAAGTATTTCAGAACATGGGTTATGGAAGAAGATTCTCCGATAGTGCAAACGGCTGTGGAAACTTACAGAGAGCTTTTCAAATCCGAACCGAAGGTGGATAAGTGGAACTTCTCAACAAATGGTGTTGCGACTGCTGGTCTCTTTGGAATACCAACCGTTGGATTTGGTCCTGCAAATGAAATATACGCTCATGGTCCGGATGATCAAGCTCCGATCGATCATCTTGTAAAAGCGGCCGCTTTTTATGCGAATTTCATGCAAGTCATATCGAGAAAAAAATAAAAAAAACGGGAGGAATTAAGATGAGTTCTTTGCTTAGAGGAAGAGATTTCATAACAACTCAAGATTTTACAAAAGAAGAGGTTGATCTTTTCATCGAAACCGCTTTCGATCTTAAGAAGAAATTGGCAAGAGGTGAAATACATCCTCTTCTCGCTTACAAAACGCTTTACATGATCTTCTATGATGAATCAACAAGAACAAGAAACGCAGCGGAAACCGGTATCACTCAACTTGGTGGTCATGGAATATTCTTATCACCGGATAAAATGCAGGCTCACCATGGAGAAACTCCTTCCGACACGGCAAAAGTTCTTACACGTTTTGGAGACGGAATAGCCATAAGGCATTGTCAATTCGGTGTTGGAAATAAGTATTTAAACGATATAGCGGAAAGTGCGGAAATACCCGTGATAAATTTACAAGATGACAAATATCATCCCACACAGATATTAGCTGATTTGATGACCATACAAGAAAGATTTGGAAAAGATTTAAGACATCTGAAAGTTGGAATAAGTTGGGCTTACGCTGAAAGTCACTTGAAACCACTTTCAGTTCCTCAATCACAGATATTGCTCTTCCCACGTTACGGTATGGATGTAACTTTGGCTTATCCTGAAGGCTTCGATCTCATGCCGGAAATAGTTGAACAAGCCAAGAAGAATGCGGAAGCTGGTGGAGGAAGTCTTAAGATCACGCATGAAATGGATGAAGCCTTTGTGGATGCCGACATAGTTATTCCAAAATCATGGGGTGGATTCTTCACGATAGACAATCCGATGGAAGCCGAAGAGAGAAAAGAGGAAATAATGGAAAAAGTTAGACAGCACAAAGATTGGATATGCGATGAAAGAAGGATGAGTCTTGCCAAGAAACACTCCGTTTACATGCACGCCCTGCCAGCTGATAGAGGAAGAGAAGTTGTCGATTCAGTGATAGATGGGCCTCATTCTATAGTATGGGATGAAGCTGAAAATAGGCTTCACACCATGAAGGCGATAATGGCCCTAACCATGGGAGGTAGGCCTTGAACGATTTGGCGATAACAAATGGAACTATTTGCGACGGTTTTAACACTTACAAAGCTAACGTTTACGTGAAAAACGGAAAGATCTCTGCCGTGTCGAGTGAAAAACTTGACGCGGCAGAAGTTTACAACGCGTCCGGTCTGTACGTTATACCTGGCCTTATAGATCCACACGTGCATTTTTCTCTCAATCTTGGAAGGTACACGTCGGCGGATGATTTCGAATCGGGTTCTGTCGGGGCAGCCTTCGGTGGAGTAACCACTTATATAGATTTCCTCGATCCGATCACCGAATACGATGAATTGGAAAGGGCCTTCAACAAACGAATGAATTTGGCCGCGAACTCTCACGTGAACTATTCTTTTCATGTTACGATCGCCCATCCGAATTTTTCTCCGGAAAAGTTGTGTAAAAAGTCGTTAGAACTTGGTATAAATAGTGTGAAAAATTTCACCACTTATAGCACTTCCGACAGAATGACACGTGACGGTTACATCTTCAAGCTTCTTAAAGAAAGTATCAGACACGGAATAGTGGCGACGTTCCATGCGGAAAATGATGATTTGATACTTGAATCGATGAAAGAAAATGTCCATACCCACAAAGCCAATGAACTTCCGAAATATCACCCATTTGAATCTGAAGTGGAGGCGGTTTCAAGAATAGCAACTTTTGCCCGTTTGACACACGGACAAGCTTACATCGTTCACAATTCGAGCGGGCGTTCGGTGGAACTTTTAAGAAAGTACGGCATACCGGATAACCTTCGACTTGAAACATGTCCACAATATTTCGTGCTCGATGATTCCAAATACATCGATGATGAATCAGCGGCTCTTCATGCGTTGGTTCCACCCCTACGTTCGAAATTGGATGTTGAGCTGATGAAAAAACATTTTAAGGACGGAATTTTCAACACGATAGGAACGGATCATTGCCCGTTTAAAAAGGAAGAAAAATTGGAAAATGTGAACGATTACGATTCCATGCCAAACGGTATAGGAGGCGTTGAACTATCTTTCGTGCTCTTTTATAACCTCTTTGTGAAAAACGATCAAACGGAATTGAGAACTCTCGTTAGAATTCAAAGTTACAATGTGGCTGAGACATTTGGATTGAGAAACAAAGGAAGAATAGCGCCGGGTTACGATGCCGACATAGCCATTTTCGATCCCAGCAAGGAATGGACTGTAAGCGTGAATTCACTTCACACAAAAGCGAATTACACACCTTACGAGGGTATGAAACTGAAAGGCAAATTCGTTTCAACGTTGGTAAACGGTGAATTCGTGGTGAAGGATGGAACGTTAAATGAGAATGTTTATGGAACTTTTGTGAGAAGGGGGCCGGTATTTTGGCATTCACACTGGGAAACGGAAAAATCTTCACCGGAACTTCTTTAATCGAAGAAGGTTTTGTTTCATTTGAGGAAGGAAAAATCGTCAACGTTGGAAATATGGAAGATTTCGATGGCAAAATAGACGTGGACGTCAAAGGTGCACTCATCATGCCGGCTTACGTGAACGCGCACACGCATGTGTATTCGACGTTGGCAAGAGGAATGAGTGTGGAGTTCCATCCTCTTACATTTACGCAACTGCTAAAACAATTGTGGTGGCGTTTGGATAGAGCTCTCGACAAAGAAGAGATAGAAAT
>CAZCZS010000071.1:0-8338 GCA_964503355.1 uncultured Mesoaciditoga sp. | reverse complement strand
TCATCGCCAAAGTTACCGAAGTTAAGAAAACGCCTTTTAAGAACTTCGTCGTGATCGACGCTTCGATGGCCGATTTCTTAAGACCCTCTTTGTACGATGGGTATCACCACGTCGATTTTCTTTCAGATGGTGAAGAAATGGTTGCGGACATCGTCGGTCGTGTGTGTGAGAGTGGTGACACGCTCGCGAAAAAGAGAAAAATTCGCACGCCGAAAATCGGAGATTTGGCCATTATACACGATGTCGGTGCGTATGGATACGCGATGTCTTCGAATTACAACCTTTATACTCGCCCTGCAGAGGTGGCATTTGACGGCAAAGAACTCAAACTTATAAGAAAAAGAGAAAGTTTTGAAGATTTGATTCGTCTTTTTTGAATGAGGTTGACAAGAGACGTTTTTTTCGTTACAATATTACTGTACTAGTTCAGTGGGTCGGTGAAAAGATGATAACGAACGTAAATTATCACTCAGACGTTCCAGTTTACAAACAGATAGTCACGGAAACGATAGACGCCATTCTCAGTGGAAGGTTGAAAGAGGGAGACGAACTTCCATCCATAAGAAAACTCGCTTTGAAGATAAAGGTGAATCCCAACACGGTCGCGAAGGCGTATTTGATCCTTCAGACGAAAGGATACGTGTACTCCGTTGCGGGCGTTGGATACAAAGTTGCAAAACCGCCAAAAGAAGCTGTGGAAGATCGCTTGAAAGAACTTGAAGAAGAAGTGAAAGAACTTTTAATGAAGATGAAGGGATTTCCCATCACTTTAGAGGAATTCAAAGGGAGGATAGCACTTATCTTGAAAGAGGTGATCGAAAACGGACGTGGTAAAAGTTGATTCACTATGTAAAGTTTACTCTAACGGTGTTAAAGCACTTAAAAACGTGAGTTTCTCCGTTAAACAAGGAAGCGTTTTTGCGGTCTTAGGTCCAAATGGAGCCGGAAAAACGACGCTGCTTAAATGCGTACTTGGAATGCTCAAACCAACGAGTGGAAAAGTGAACGTTTTTGGAAAAGTACCGTTTCCGGACGGTGTGAAGAATTCCTCCTTTGTACCTGAAGAGAAAAGCTTGTACGATTGGATAAAGATCTCTAAAATGGTCAAAATATTCGCCTCTTTTGCGCCGAATTTCTCGTTTTCAAGGTTTGAAAAGCTATCGAAGCGCTTTTCACTGACGGAAAACAGAAAGATAGGTGAATTGTCTCAGGGAAACAGAACGAAATTGTACGTTTCGCTCGCGTTCGCGCAAGATGTGGATCTGTACGTTCTGGACGAGCCAACGTGGGGATTGGACCCAGTCGTGCGTCACGAAGTGCTCAACGTTGTCAAAGAAAGCGTGATAGAAGGAAAAACGGTCGTTTACTCTTCACACATTCTCTCCGAAGTTGAAGAAGTGTGTGATACGATGATAATTCTCAAAGAAGGAGAGATGGTGTACAGCGGAACTTTAGATGAGTTGAAGGAAAAGAAAAAGGCCTCACTTTCAACCGCCTTTTTGGAAATGATGAAGGGTGATTCGATATGAAATTGTACAAAGAATGGAAAATGATCGAATGGCGATTTATCGTGGTGCTCATCATCATGGTGAGTTCGGCTGTGGTGGTGGTACTTACCAGAAATATCGCGATAGGTGCTTTGAATTCGCCACAAGTTCAAGAATATTTGAAAAGGGTAAAGGGAATTTCTCACATTTTAAACGAAATTTCCACGAATTACACCTATTATTCGTTCACGCAATGGTTTGGAAAGAGCTACGTCCAATTGGTTGCCATTTTCGCCGCGATTTTGAGCTTTCCAGCCTTCAGCAAAGAATTTTCCAAAAAAACCATTTATCTCTTAGCGGGACGAATGAGCAGACGAGAGATATATTTGTCGAAGATGATCGTGGGATACATCGTTTTCAGTGTGATAACGTTTTCCGGAGGAATTGGATACCTATTGACTTCTCAAATTGTCGGATATCATCTTTCATTTCAGCAAGCGTTTTCGTGGACTTTCATGACGAGTGTTGGAGGGTTGTTGCTTTACCAAATTGGAGTGTACATCTCTTTGCTCTTCAAAGATCAGGTGAAAGCTCTTCTCTTGGATATTGCCATCTACGTGGGACTGTACGTTTTGAGCATGATCAAATCCATGAACTTTCTCAACGTTTTTGGCTACATGTCACGAGTTAACGTTTTGTACGGCAAAGGAGTGGATGTGATTTCAACGTTGATCGTCTGTGCCGTTTGCGCGGCGATTTCCGTTGGAACTTACTTTCAATTCAAATACAAGGATCTTTGATATGCGAATTTCGATAAGGGGTGATGAAGATGATAGTTACCACCACGGAAAACGTACCGGGTTACAAAGTAAAAGCGTATCTTGGTATGGTAAGGGGAAATGCCGTTCTTTCAAGGAACGTCGGTGTTGACATAGCGGCGGGTTTAAAAACGCTTGTTGGCGGTGAGATAAAGGGATACAGAGAGCTGCTCACGAAGTCAAGAGAACTGGCATTGGAAAGGATGATAGATGAAGCGGAAAAACTGAACGCCGATGCCGTGATAATGACAAGATTCGCCACGAGCCAGATAATGTCCGGTGCCGCGGAAATGCTCGCTTACGGCACAGCCGTTAAGATAGAAAAAGAATAAATGTCGACACGGCGAAAAGGAGGGAACGCGATGAAAAAAGCTCTGAGCATTTTTTCGGTGATGTTGTTGTTCACTTCGATCATGGTGATGGCAGAAATCTATCCAACTTCGTATTTTGAACGTGCGAAGACGTTTGTGAATTACCTTTCACAGGGGAATTTTCAACAAGCGGAAAAGATGTTCACTCAAAGGGTTATGGAAGCTTTGCCGTCTTCAAAGCTCGAAACGATATGGAAAAGTTTGGAAGCGCAGCTCGGTCAATTCGAAGAAGTGAAGAACATGAACGCGGGCAAAAGCGGTGATTACGTTGTGGTGATGGTGAATGTGGAATTCAAGAAGGGTTATATGGATTTCAAACTCGTTTTCGATTCATCCTTCAAAATCGCGGGTTTTTGGATAACGCGTGCTAAATCGCCGAAGCACAGCCTTCCAGCTTACGTCCAGCTTTCCAAATTCACAACGAGAGAAGTTGAAATAGGCCAAAGATGGAAACTTCCAGCCGAACTCACCGTTCCAAAGGGAAGTGGACCATTTCCGGCCGTCGTTTTGATAGGCGGTTCTGGACCATCCGATATGAACGAAACGATAGGTGAAAATGAACCTTTCAAAGACATCGCTTACGGACTTTCCAGCCTTGGTATAGCCGTCTTACGCTACGACAAACGCGCATACGTTTACAGAAAAGAGATGAAGAAGATCGACGTTCAAAACGTTTACCTTCAGGACGCGTCTTACGCCATAGAATACATGCTGCACGAACCTTTTGTGGATAAGATCTTCGTGTTGGGTCACAGCCTTGGAGCGTATCTTTTGCCGGAAATAGCAAAAGAAAACCCGGAAGTTTCGGGCCTTATAATGATGGCACCACCCGCGCGTCCTTTGGCGGAAGTCATGGTGGATCAACTCAGGTACATATCGAAACTTTCTCCACAGAGTGCAGAAGAAATTCAAAAGATCTTGGATAAGCTCACGCTCATCGAAAAGCATGAGCTCAATCCCCAGGAATTCGTCATGGGAGCGCCGGCAAGTTATTACTACGAGCTGGAAAAATACGATCCGGTGAAGATCTTGCGAACGCTTTCAAAACCGGTCTTGATATGTCAAGGTGGAAAAGATTATCAGGTAACACGCAAGGATTTCGAGATCTTCGAAAAAGCTTTTGAATCCGATCCGCTTTTCACTTTCAAATGGTATCCGAATTTGAGTCATATATTCACCGTTGTTAACGGAATACCATCGCCCACGAATTACAACGTGCCGTCGAACGTCTCAAAAGAGGTTATCGAAGATTTGGTGGAGTGGATCAAACGTTATTCACCGTGATGTTCAACCCTTTCGATCGACGTTTTTGACCTTTTCGAGAAATTTAACCGCGTCGGTCGCGTTTTTGGCGTAAAAATCCGCTCCGAATTCTTTCGCGAGTTCCTCGTTCAAAGAAGCGCCACCGACTATCACGGGGAGTGAGATGCCGCGCGCTTTCAGTTCGTTTATGGTTTCGGCTATCTTCGGAGCGGTGGTGGTCATCATGGCAGATAGACCCAACATAACGGGATTTTCCTTCTCAACCGCTTTCACTATCTTTTCAGGTGCAACGTTTCTTCCGAGATCCACAACATCGTATCCGGCACTTCTCAAAATCGTGGCCACTATGTTTTTGCCGATATCGTGAACGTCTCCCTTAACCGTCGCTATCACGAATTTTTCGGAGCTTTCCTTTTTTGAAAAGAGAGATTGAACCTTCTCAAACGCCTTTTGGGCCGTTTGAGCCGCCAATATGAGCTGAGGAAGGAAGATCTTGGATTTGTCGTACAATTCTCCAACGACGTCCATCGCCGGTTTTAGATGTTTATCTATAACTTCCAAAGGAGATTGAACTTTTAACAATTCTTCCACACGTTCGAGAAGTTTCGATTCTTCGCCGGAGAGTATCATTTCAACGAGGGAATCGGAATTTTCATCCATTCTTTGAATTTCCAACGATTTTCCGTTAAGAATGAGAGACGAATTCAAAATGTTCATGACATTTTCATCATTCGGATTGAGTATGGCTGAACTCAAACCTCTCGAAACTGCCATAGAGAGAAACGCGGCGTTGAGGTACGATCTGTTGGGCATGCCAAAAGAAACGTTGGACAGACCGACGGTGCTTTTTAAGCCGTTTTCACTCAGATATTCTATGGTTTTCAACGTATCTTTTGCCGATGCACCGGCGCCAACCGCGAGAACGATGGGATCGAATATGAGCCTTTCTTTCGGAATTCCCAGTTCTTGCGCCATTCTCAATCCTTTTTCTATGGAAGCCTTTCGTTCTTCGAAAGAATTTGGAACGTTTTCTTCCATCGCCAAAACCACGATCATGCCACCGTATTTCTTTATCAAGGCGAGTTTCGCGTTCATCTCCTCTTCACTCACACGTGTCGAATTTACAAGAGCACGAGCTGGATATCTCCTTATAACCTCTTCCAATGCGTCGAGCGACTGAATGTCAAGTGAGATCGGAGTTCCAATCTTGTAAGAGATCGAATTGACGAGATCGGACATGAACTCTTTCGACACGAATTGTTCCAAACCGAAATTGACGTCCAAAGCCTTGGCACCATTTTTCTTCTGACGAATGGCCACATTCATAACGGCCTCTATATCCCCATCTTTCATGGATTGCTGTAATTTCTTTCTTCCCGCTGGGTTTATTCTTTCACCTATCACGATGAAATCGTCGAAATCGGCGACCGTCGAAGGAGAAGAAAAAGCGAAGAATCTTTTTACTTTCTCTTCTATTGGAGCGCGATTGCCCACCCTTTTCGCGATCGCCGAAGTGTAAGTCGGATCGGATCCGCAGCAAGAACCGATGATGTTGGCCTTCGCTTCCCAGAACGAATCTACGTAAAGGGCGAAATCATCCGGTCCAAGTGGATAACTCACCTTTCCATTTTTCAAAATTGGAGATCCGGCATCCGGTTCGACCACGAGCATTTTCTCGGAATATTTCGACATCTCTTCGAAAATGGGAAGAATCTCTTGAGGACCGAGTGAACAATTCGTTCCGATCGCATCGACATCCAAATCGTTAAAAGTTATGGCGAAATTCGTGGGATCCGTGCCGGTAAGGCTTCTGGCATTCTCATCAAAGGTAAGATGAGCTATCAAAAAGATGTCCTTTGACAACTCCCTCACCGCCAAAACGGCGGCTTTCAATTCTAAAATATCCGTGAACGTTTCGAGTATTATGGCGTCCACATCTTTTTTCAACAAAAGAGACGCGGTTTTCGTGAAAACGTTGAAATAATCATCAAATCTCATCGTACCCAAAGGATAGGGAAGTTCTCCCGTGGGCCCTATGTCTCCAAAGACCAGCGCTTTTTTTGAAACGCTCCGCGCGATATCCACAGCGGTATCGATGATCCTTTCTTCTTCATTTTCCAATCCCAATTTCGAGAGTTTAACCGAATTGGCACCAAATGTGCATGTCAGCAAAGCGTTGGCTCCAGCACGAATGTAATCTTCGTGAAGTTTTTTCACAGCTTGCGGATTTTCGAGTAAAACTCTTTCCGGTACGTCGCCGTAACCCCTTTTCGCGAGTTCGGTACCGTAAGCTCCATCCAAAACTAAAACTTTCTCCTTTAAAATTCCCTTCAAATTCTCTCTTTTCAATTTGACCACCCTATAAATGCAGATATAGTTTTTCTTGGAATGAAAATAAAACTTTCTTCATCACACACAACGCTTATCTCTTTTCCCATCTTCTTGGCAAACCACAGGTTCAAACTCAGCGGCAAATCGACGTATCCCGGAGAAATGCGAGCACTGCCTTTCAGTTTTCTTTTCTCTCTTAAAATTCCATCCACAAACCTTGCCGTGTATTCAACGAGCTCTGAACCTATGGAATCCAACATGAAAGAAGCCAATTCTTCACCGCTTTCATGGAGATATGATACCTCTTCATCAATAGCCTTGCCCAACGTGACGAGCAACGCCGAAATTTTCACGCTCTTTGAAAGTTGTGAAAGGGCCAACTTTCCCTTTATCTTCAACTCGTCTATTTCCACACCTTCCTCATTTGAGGATAAAACAACGTGATCTTCCACCACAGCTTGCGGTTTAGCGATCTTCATGGCCAATGAGTACACGTCATCATAAACTTTCTTGAACTCTTGTGGTATCCTTCCAATTCCCCTAAAACCCATTCGAGCGGCTATGACCCTTTCCGGAATTTTTATCTTTTGCGGTTGTATTTCGAATTTTTCCATATCATTTTATTTCCTTTCGATTTTCAAAATACCATCTTGTTCGTACGCGCTTTTCCAAAAACGGCTTGTAACAGATCTTTGGTGGATTTTCCACGTCCCATTGTGAAAATATGAATGCCATCAACACCGTAATTCAACAATTTTTCGATCAATTTCGCCATGTAGCGTATTCCAGCGTTCCACTCTTGTCTTGGGGTTTTCGCTTCTTGAATGGAACGAGCCAATTCTTGAGGGATGTCCACGAAAAACCTCCTGGGTATGTTTCTTATGGATCGGGCGCTGACAACCGGTTTTATTCCGGGAATTATGGGAACGTTTATACCCATCTCCCTCGCCAATTCCACGAATTTTTTGTACACTTCAAAATCAAAAAACATCTGCGTTATCACGTAATCCGCACCCGCGTCCACCTTTTCTTTGAGATGACGGATGTTCTCGTACAGATTTAAAGATTCGTAATGCTTTTCAGGATAACCGGCGACTCCCACACAAAAATTCGTCGCTTTGGCGTTTTCGATTGGATAAAGATAAACACCCTTGTTCATGTTCGAAATTTGTTTGACGAGATCTTTGGCGTATCTGTATTCTTCCTGAAATGTGTTTTCGTTGGACTCATCGATATCTCCCCTTACGACGAAGACGTTTTCTATTCCAAGGTAGTTCAAATCTATAAGCGTATCTTCGAGCTGATACTTGTCTTGACCAGCACACACGAGATGGGGAATCACCTCAACCGATGGATATCTGTACTTCAAGGCGGCCGTTAAACCTATGGTACCAGGCCTCTTACTTAAAGGTACCCTTTTTATCTTTCCATCAATTTCCATGTACCGCCATCTTGGTGGGTGATTCGTTATGTTTATGAACCTTGGTGAAAAGTTCATGAGATCGTCCATAACCTTGGATATATCGTCTATGGAACTCCCACGTTGAGGCGGGACGAATTCCAAAGACAACGAGAATTCATCTTGCGCATTTAAAATATCCTTAACCTTCATTTTTCTCACCTTCTTCACATCTAAAAAAATTCCAGGCGTCTTTGGAAACAACGCCTGGAATTGATTCTCCAAAACACATCCTTCAGAGAACGTCAGCCAGGCGTTTTCTGAAGGCACATTATCATAACGACGACGAAACCTTTCTCTTCTATTTTTTTCATCTTCTCATCCTCTTCATCGAGCTTGAAACGAAACACTTTTTTGAATTTTAACATTTCAAACTTCAATTGTCAAGTCTGAAATACCGTACGATGAAAATATCATGAAATGTACTTTTTTTCTTCTTGAATTGTTAAACTTTCTTGTTTCCAACGTATCATGTTTACCACATCATTGATAAAAAAGTTTATAATAAAAAATGCCGTATCGAACTCACGTTGTACGAGAGTAACGAAAAAAGGTTGGGATGTAACAAAGTTCATTGAAAAAGGCATAAAGATTGAAAAACCGACAACA
>CAZCZS010000070.1:0-8451 GCA_964503355.1 uncultured Mesoaciditoga sp. | reverse complement strand
CTGAATCAAGTTCAGGATGACCTTCTTTTGAAGTGAGAACGAGATCCCGGATCAGATCCGGGACGACCTGCGGTCGGTTCAGGATGACATTCGGTTGGTACGGAACGACAGAAAGAGAAGATTCGGAATAACATATTCAAAAATTCCCTCATCGCTTGAAAAACGATTTATTTTTTTTCAAAAGTCATTGCTTGTAAAGTTGACGCGCAACGTGAGTCGAATGAAAACGATCTTGCAAGTGGGTGCCAAGATCGTTTTGTTTGATATGGATGAATTTTCGTTCACCATGATTTGTAGATCTGCGGAGTTTCTTTGTTCACACGGTTGCACAAGTCAAGATTGGCGTAAAAACCGTAAGGATGATTCGCGCCTAAAGCGCCAAAATGAGATTGGTAAAGTAAAGCGGCCGTGACCGAGATGTCGTGAGCGATCGCGTAGTTTTTTACGGTCGCCCATTTCACCGGACTTTCTATGATTGACTTTGCCCTCCAAAAGATGGAACTTGTCCATTCAGTTCCAACATCGGAGGGATTGTAATCTGTCACAGAACCGTAATTGTCCCAATCCGGCCAAGCAGGTTCGCTCGTTTTCGCCGCCGTTAGGATTATCCTCACGTTCGAAAGCGTGTTCAAATCGTTTATGAAACTTCCGCTGTGACACGATCCAAGTAAAAAATTGAAGGTGGTGTAAGGATGAGAAGCCAGTTTGTTTTTGAATTGGTAGGCGCTGAAAAATTGACCTCCTAATCGGATGTAATTTACACTTCCGTGAGCTATTATGTATATCGTTACGGTGTAATATTTGTTGGCCATGTAATCTATATCACTTAAGACATGTGTTGCGTCGTTTTGGACAAGACCGTTGATTTCGACCGTATCGGGGGCCCTGGCATTTTTGTAAGCCTTGAAGAAATTCAGAACTTCTATGTAGGCGTCTTGAGCTTGTTCAAACAAATTTTCGTTTGTTTTGAGACCTTGAACTACTATGATTCCTTCGTTTTGATCGACGGTTATTTGAGGCAGTTCATCGTATATCATGTGTATTCCTTTTGGTTGATAGAGCGTTATGTTGGATTTAACCACGAGATGTGTCGCGGGAATCGAACGATTCAATTCGGCTGGTATTCTTCCATTCAACTTTGGTAACCATTGAGCAGGGAGAACGGCGACTTCTCCAGATTCGGAGACGAGAATGTACTTGACGTCGTGAGCGTAGAAGGCGCCAGGGTTGAGATCTAAGAAGAAAAAATACGATTTTTCCTTAGCGACAAGGCGATTGATGATTATGATGCCGCTCTTATCCGTTACACTTTTACTTTGCGTGTTATCCGGGACGATTATCGTCCCGCTGGCAACGGCGTTCTCAAGTCTTGAACAGATATAAGTTGCGTTTGGAGTCAAAGCAAGCTGCTGCGGAAGTACATCTTCCAGTACCATTTTTGTGGCTTTTTCATATCCGCTCTCTGGAAAGTTCAAAAGGCAACATGAACTTAAAAAGATGGTCAAGCTTATCAAAGATATGACCAACAACAAAAAAATGGTTCTTTTCACAGTGCTCATCTCCTTTTTGTCCCTTCCCTTTTTCAGTAGCGCTTTTCATTCCACATTTGCGAAAAAATGATAGGCTCTTTTTTACCGTTAAAGGCAAATGTAAGGAAAGACATTTCTTGAACTGGAAAAGTCTTTCCAAATATGGAAAGACCGGTCTTTTCATGAAGCGAAAAGTAAAAATTTTTAACACGGCAAAATGTTTCTTAAATTTTCCGAGATAGTTAATATCAGAAAAATTTAACGTATTCTTTCTATCGAATTTATGATAAAATAATATGCTGCAAAAAGGGGGCGAACTTTTGAAATTCTACTTTGTGGGCTTCAAAGATCTTGAAAACGCGAAAAAAGCGTTGCGTAACTATGAAATAGTCAATTTGAAAGATCGTAAGTCGTTGGAGAGCGTATCGCTTTCAGAAATGCAGGGCAATTACCTTTTCATCAACACGTCGAAAGAAAGTCTGATTCCTCCAAATGAACTCGACAATCTTTTGAAATATTTGGAGACGAAGATAGGCGTAGCCGTTATAATAGTTGGTGAAGATATAAATTCGTTCTCATCGAAGAGAAAAGGTACTCTTCATGTGGAAATTGGCAAAGATCAGCAAGCCGATAAAGAAGTGGCAAAGCTGATAAAGAAGATAAGAAACGCGTTGAATCGTTACGCTGGTAACAGCGCTTACACGAGAAAACTGAAAAGGGAGATCATAAGTTTTGCATTTTTCGATCCCAACGTTCTGATTTTGGGAGAAACCGGTACTGGTAAAACTCTTCTTGCAAGCATAATCCATGAAGTCATAAGCAAGAGAAAAAAGTTCATAGCTTTGAATTCCGCAACCATTCCCGTTTCGCTGTTGGAAAGCGAACTTTTTGGACATGTCAAAGGGGCGTACACCAGCGCCGATTCAACAAAAGAGGGTTTGATAGCGAAAGCTGAAGGTGGACATATCTTTTTCGATGAGATAGCCGAACTTCCTTTGCACATTCAGGCGAAATTGCTTCACGTTGTGGAAGAGGGTACTTACAACATGGTGGGAGATTCAACCGTAAGAAAAGCCGATGTTCGCTTTCTTTCGGCCACGAATCGGGAGATGAACTATCTGCGCAAAGACCTTTTCTTCAGAATATCCGAACGCGTTATAAGAATTCCACCTTTGAGACAGAGAAAGGATGACATTCCCGAGATCATAAATTTCATCTTCAGTTCCAACGGATACGCTTTGAAATTCGAGGACATGTCTTTGGAAGATCAAGATAAACTCTTAGCTTATTCGTATCCTGGTAACATAAGGGAACTTGAAAATATCATCAAATCTTACATCTCCGAGAGTAAGATAAAATTGCCTTCACGCTTACCAGAAGAAGAAAAAAGGACTATAACCTTTTCAAAACCTAAAAAGGTTGATTCTGTGGTTAAGGGAATGATCGTAGACTCGATATCGAATCTGGTGGATGGGATGATAAAAAATGGTTTGATTCTTTCTTACAGCGCCCTAAAACAAAGTGTGGAAGAACAGTTCGATATCATCTATTTGACCAAAATTCTTCAGATGTTCAAGTGGGACAAGCATGAAGTGGCTGAGAGATTGAGTGTTTCCTACCGCTATCTGAACAAACTCATTTCCAAATACGGTTTGGATAGGAGAATAAAAAAAGCTTCCAAATAGGTGTGTGCTGATGAGAATATGTTTGCAAAAAGACGAAGAAAAAACGAATTAAACGTTAAGATGAAAAAGAGCGATATGGTTTCATCTTGAATGCCGTTATTTTTTGTGATATACTACCTAGCGAGCTCGGGATGAACTCGTGAAAGAGCCAAATTTCCGGCCGAACGGAGAGATGGCCGAGTGGTCGAAGGCGCTTGCCTGCTAAGCAAGTGTGGGTTTTACCCACCGTGGGTTCGAATCCCACTCTCTCCGCCATTTAGTTGTGCCCGTAGCTCAGCTGGATAGAGCGATAGACTGCGGATCTATAGGCCGGGAGTTCAAATCTCCCCGGGCACGCCAGGTGTTGTTTATGTTAAAGTTAAAACTTGAAGCTTTAAAACATGAAAAGAACCTCCATATGGAGGAAATTTTTGATTGGGAGATCTTGGAACTTAACGGTGAATCTTATCCTTATTTCAAGCCGGTCGAGATCGTGTTGGATGCCTCCTTTTCACGAGGAAGGATAAACGTTGATGGAAGCGTTAAAACGGGAATAATACATCCATGTGATAGATGCCTTGAGCCGGTTTACCTTGAAATAAACGGTAAGATAGAGGCGTTGTATCTTCCAAACCAAAAGAAACAAACGTATGTGGAAAAAAGCGTTGAACTTACGGAACTTGATAACACTTTTTATTACGATCCAACAGCCGAGTTCTTGGATTTAGAAGAAAGGGTTATAGAAGCGATCGTGATAGAAGTACCGATTAAGGTTTTATGTCGTGAAGATTGCAAAGGATTGTGTCCTTATTGTGGTATCAATTTAAACGAACATCCAGATCACGTATGTCCGCAAAAAACGAAAGAGCGATCGCCTTTTGCGGTATTGAAAGATAAGTTCAAATGAAAAATTCAAAATAGAATGTATCAAAAAGTCGAAGGGAGAGTTTATCAATGGCGGTACCAAAAAAGAAACCATCAAAGGCTAGAACAAGTAGAAGAAGGGCAACGTATTACAAAGCCATAAAGGTTACAACAGTTAAATGCCCGAATTGTGGTGAGCCGATGCTGCCGCATCACGTGTGCTTAAATTGTGGTTATTACAACGGTAAGCAAGTGTTGGAAGTCAAGGAGTGATCTTCTCATTTGGCGAGAATAGCATTGGATGCCTTTGGCAGTGATAACGCTCCCTACGAAGAGGCGAAGGGAGCGCTTTTGTTCGTTAAGAAGACGAATCACACGGTTATACTTGTAGGCGATGAAAAAGAACTGAAGAAGCTCGTACCCGTTGGCACGGAGAGAATAGAATTCTTTAACGCGAGCAAGCGTTTTGGAATGGCGCAAAAACCTACCGAAATACTCCGTATGAAAGATAGTTCGTTAGCCGCGAGTGCCACGTTGGTGAAAGATGGAAAGGCGGATGGTTTTGTCAGTGCCGGCAATACTGGTGCAATTCTGGTTTGTGGTACTTTTATAGTTGGAAGGATCAAAGGTGTGGAAAGGCCTGCTATAGCAACGACGATACCTTCGGTGTTGGGTGGAACAGTGCTTATAGATTCCGGAGCCAACGTTACTTTAAAGCCTCAAAATTATCCGCAACTCGCTAAAATGGGTTTGGCTTATGCGAAAGCCGTTCTCAAAAGAAAAGCGCCAAAATGCGGTCTCCTGAACGTTGGAACGGAGCCTCAAAAAGGAAACGATGTTGTTAAGGAAGCATACGTTCTCATGGAAGAAAGTTTGAAAGATTCATTTGTTGGAAACGTAGAAGGTAGAGATGTCTGCATGGGAAATGTAGATGTCGTCGTGAGTGATGGCTTCAGTGGCAATATCGTTTTGAAAACCTTGGAAGGTGTGGGCTCGTTCTTTTCGAAAAGTTTGAAGGATTCGATAAGAAATTCCAATATTTTTCAAAAGATCGGGGCTTTGATGATGAAAGGCACTTTCAATTCCTTTAAAGAAAAATTCGATTACAGAAAATATGGAGGCGCTTTTTTCTTAGGTGTTAATGGAGCGGTGGTTAAAGCTCACGGTTCCTCCGATGAGTTGGCCATATACAACGCTTTGAGAGTTGCGGCTGAGGGAGTGGAAAATCATATCATAGAGAAAATAAACGAGGGGATATGAATGTGCGGAATATATGGCTTTATCGGTGAGGGAAGGGTAGAAGAACTGATAAACGGTTTGAAAAAGTTAGAATACAGAGGATACGATTCAGCGGGTGTTGCTTTTGTAAAAAATGGGACACTTGTCATCGAAAAACACACTGGAAAAGTGGATAAACTTCGAGAATTCATATCAAGTGATTTGAATGAAAAGATCAGAGCCGGTTTAGCCCATACGCGTTGGGCAACACATGGTATGCCGAATGATGTGAACGCCCATCCACAGAGTGATTGCACCCACAAAATAGCGGTGGTTCACAATGGAATAATAGAAAATTTTTCATCTTTAAGAAGTCAACTTCAAAGTGAAGGACATGTGTTCGTTTCCCAGACGGATACGGAAGTTATAGCCCACTTGGTGGAAAAATATTTCAGCGGGGATCTTTTTGAAGCGGTAAGAAGAGCCACTTTGGATTTGGAAGGAACATATGCCATAGGAGTCTTGCACGCCGATGTTAAAGACGAAATCGTATTTTCCAGACGAAAAAGCCCGTTGGTTTTGGCGACAAATGGAAAGAGGAGTTTTTGCGCGTCGGATGTGACTCCATTACTTTCGGAAAGTAGAGATGTTGTTTTTCTGGAAGACGGCCAGATAGCGCGTTTGGGTGCGGGAAGGTTCGAAATATTTGAATCTTCTGGAAAAAGAGCATCTGGAACACCGAAACACATAGAATGGAGTGAAAAAGACGCGGAAAAAGGTGGCTACAAGCATTTCATGATAAAGGAAATTCACGAGGAGCCTCGCGTTATTTCGGATGCTTTAACGGGAAGAATAAAAAAGGAAAAGGTTTTTTTGGAAGATCTGGATGACTGGTTTGATTATTTGAAGGATATCGAACGGATAAACGTCATTGCCTGTGGAACAAGTTATCATGCGGGTTTGGTGTTTAAATACTTTTTTGAGAGTTTAACGCCGTTTAACATCGAAGTCGAAGTTTCTTCCGAATACAGATACAGAAATGTTTTTGTGAACGATAAAACCCTTACAGTCGCTATAAGTCAATCGGGCGAGACTGCTGACACGCTTGAGAGCGTGAGACTGGTTAAGTCGCTTGGTGGAAAGGTGTTGGCCATCTCAAATGTAGTTGGTTCCACTTTAACGCGTGAGGCGGACAAGACTATCTACATAAACGCCGGCCCCGAGATAAGTGTGGCTTCCACGAAAGCGTACATAGGGCAGCTTGTCGTTTTGTACCTATTGGCACTTTACATCAACGATTTAAAGGGTAAGAAGTTTTCCAACATCGTGGAAAATCTTTCAAGACTTCCCGAGATCATGGATAACTTCATAATTTCAAGCGCTGATAACGTTAAAAATGTGGCACAAAAATACGTTGGATATACGAATTTCATGTATATAGGAAGGGGTATTAACTTTCCATCGGCTTTGGAAGGAGCTTTGAAATTAAAAGAGATAAGTTACACGAACGCCGTTGGTTATCAAGCTGGTGAGCTTAAACACGGTCCAATAGCACTTTTGGATGAGAAATTCCCGGTTATGGCGATAGCCGTTAACGATAAATTGAAAGAAAAAATGATATCTAACATCTTGGAAACCAAAGCGAGGAACGCTCACGTCGTTGCCCTGTTGACAAAAGGCGACGATAAGACGGCGAGTATGATAGATGATGCGATATTTTTGCCAGATATCGTCGATTACCTTTATCCCTTTCTGGTGGGGACGACATTTCAACTATTCGCTTATCACATAGCTGATGCGAGAAATCTGAACATAGATATGCCTCGAAATCTTGCCAAGAGTGTTACCGTTGAATAGCCTAAAGTTGGGAGGTATGGAATTGGGTATCTTAAAACGCATATGTGATGAGATTTTAAAGGATGAGGATGCGAATTTAACGGTTCTTAAAATGACGGAATTGAGCTACATGACCGACTATTTTGTGATAGCCACGGCGGATTCGAGCGTTCAAATGAAAGCCATGCGCGACAGGGTGGTGGAAGTTTTGAAAGAAAATCACCATCCTATTGTTTTTTACGATAAAGACGCTGACCACGATTGGATGATAGTTGATGCTGAAGAGGTGGTGGTTCACATATTCACCAAAAAGGCTCGAGAATTTTACGATTTGGAATCGTTATGGTCCGATGCTGAAAGGATCGATCCAAACAAGGAGGATGAGGGTTGATGTACGAACATAAAAAAATAGACGAAAAATGGCAAAAAAAATGGGAAGAAGCGGGCATATTCCGCACTCCTCAACGTTCTGAAAAACCGAAATATTATTCGTTGGTTATGTTTCCGTACCCATCGGGAAGTATTCACGTTGGACACGTGAAAAATTACACCATCGGCGATGTAGTGGCTCGTTACAAACGTATGCGTGGATACAACGTTTTGAACCCTTTTGGTTTTGATGCCTTCGGATTACCTGCAGAAAATGCCGCAATAGCTCATGGAAACATTCATCCAGAAGATTGGACTAGAAAAAACATAGAAACCATTCGGAATCAGATAAAAAAATTAGGTTTTAGCTATGATTGGAATAGGGAAGTTATAACCTGTGACGAAGATTATTACAAATGGACGCAATGGATTTTCTTGAAACTCTACGAAATGGGACTCGCCTACAAAAAAACAGGCGCTGTTAATTGGTGTCCATACTGTAAAACTGTTCTCGCAAACGAGCAAGTTGTAGACGGTAAATGTGAAAGATGTGGAACACCTGTGGTGGTAAAGCAGCTTGATCAGTGGTATCTCAAGATCACGGATTACGCACAAGAATTGGACGAATTTTTGGACAAATTAGATGGATGGCCTGAAAATGTCAAAACCATGCAAAGAAATTGGATAGGTAAGAGTGTCGGAGCGGAAGTCAACTTCAAAGTGGCTGAAAGTGGAAAGGAACTCAAAGTTTTCACAACGCGTCCAGATACGTTGTGGGGTGTAACCTTCATGGCAATAGCACCGGAATCCCCACTTTTGCAGGAACTAACCGTTGATGAGAAAAAAACAGAAGTGGAAGCTTTCTTGGCAAAGATAAAATCCGAAAAAAATCGTTTTGAAAGATTTTCAGCGGACGCTCCAAAGGAAGGGGTGTTTTTGGGTACTCACGCGATAAATCCAGTTAACGGAGA
>CAZCZS010000069.1:0-8520 GCA_964503355.1 uncultured Mesoaciditoga sp. | reverse complement strand
ACACAGGATGTGTCGAAAAAGCGAAGCACTCATGGATGAGTGTCTGAGCGTGCCTCGATAAATGCCATTGGCTTGTAAAGTTGGCGCACAATGTGAGTTGATAACCCACTTTCATATTTGTAAAAATATGACGCCCCTTTAAACATCTCAATGGTACCAACTTTGAAGAAGATGATAAGAAGTGGTAACGCGCTAAAAAGTTTCTCGAATCTTTTACATGTTCGTCTTTTCCATGTACTTCATGATCTTTTTCAACTCCACCAGCTTTTCTTCCACGTTACCGTTTTTGACGGCTTCCCTTACACACGTTTCAATGTGTTTGTTCAACACACTTGTGTTGGCCTTTTTCAATATCGAAATAACGGCAAGTAACTGAGTAGAAATATCCACGCAGTAACGTTCTTCCTCGATCATTCTTATTATCGCATCTAAATGTCCTCTAGCGGTTTTTAAAAGTCTCAATGCTTCTTCGTGTTTGTGAACATGTTTTTCAGATTTTACGTGTAAAGACTTATGTTCCATAACATGATCTCTCCTTTTTCAAATAAACGATTCTCTCTTCAAGAGAGAATCGTTTATTTCATTTTAACAGATTTAACGAAAATTTCAACTCTCTATTTCCGTGACCGTGTAAGCGGTATCTTCTAGACTCTCTTCGAAGCGATGTTTTGGGATTGGAAAAGCGGCATCAACTTCAGCAAATCCACTTTCGAGATCAACGTTTACATCCCTTATTCCATCGATCTCTGAAATTAGCCTCGTGACGGTTTTCTTGCAATTATCACACGTCATTCCATCTATCTTCACTTTCATTTTCATATAATTCACCTCCAAGTTATCTGAATTTGAGAACGTCATTTAAGAATTTCTTCTTTCATTTCTTTATATTGTTCTAGAGTTATTTCACCCTTAGCGTATCGTTGTTTCAAAATGTCCAAAGCTTTATTCGCTTGAGTAAATGAAGAGTCCTGCTCGTTCATCATATCTTTCATCTCAGAATCTTCCATCATTCCCATGCATCCGCACTTACTTTTTCCCATTTTCATGATTTTCCCTCCTTTCTGTCTTTTCAGTTGTTCACGATGAACTTTCCGTACATTCCCTTGGAAGCGTGTCCCATCACTTGACATATGTAGTAAAAGGTACCAGCCGTTGAAGCGATGAACGTTGTGGATAATTGCGAATATTCAGCATCTTTTTCTTCTGGTAATGGTGGTATATACGCGTTGAGAAACGCCGGTCTGTTGAACATCATCGTGCCCATGTAGGGATAAGGCGGAGAAGCAGCTGTTATCATCAAAGCATGGTACATGTCGTCATCCATGTTAACGAGCTGAATCGTCACTTCTGCTCCTTTGGAAACGATTATAGTTGGGTTAACGAGTCCGTACACACCAAAAGAGTACATAGTTCCATTTTCCGGACTTGCAATTACAGGAATAAACACCCGGGGAGAGTAAAATTCGATGGTGTTCGCTATTTTGTCAACTTTAACTCCAGTTGAAGGAAATGAATACAACTTTTCGACTTCGCTTGCAGTCAACGTTGAACCCTTTGAAGTGAGCTGAAGAATCCTTTGTCCGTTAAAAACGAACAGCATCCCTGCCACTCCTATACCCACAAGGATCACACCTATTATCAGCGGTCCTATAAATCCTTTTTTCATCACCTTTATCCTCCTTTTTATCCCAGATCTCTTTTCATTTTTTCATATTCCTCTTTGTTTATTTCCCCACTTGCGTATCTCTTCTTCAATATCTCGAGATATTCTTCATCATCGTATCTTTCATGTTTGCGCTTTTCGTGAATGGGGGCGTTGAAGAGCCATTTCAGTATGTATAAGAATCCTACTATGAAAAGCACAAAGCCTAACAATCCTATTATCATCATGCTAATCCCTCCAATTCCAAACCACCCTGCGTTCCAAAACCAAGGTCCACCATACCACATCATTTTTTTATCTCCTTTCGTTTTATCCTCCCCCATGGGGTGGGGTAACTAAAGTATACCTTCTTAATGTTTCTAAAAGGTTAAGTTGAAGATAAATTCCCATGACGTTCGCTCTCACATGATGAAAACTTCAAAGGCACAACGCGAATTGGCACTGAATGATATAATTTTTCAAACCTTGTGAAGTCTAAAATAGTACATGAAATACAACAAAAAGGAGAAAAAATATGAAACTTTCTTCGAGTGATAAGTGTTTTGCATGTGGAAAGAACAACGAATGTGGTTTGAAATTGGCTTTCGATGTGAAAGAAGGAAATGCCGTCTCTCATTTTTCACTTGATGAGAAATTTCAAGGTTGGAAAGGAATTGCTCACGGCGGAGTTGTGGCCACCATCTTAGACGAAGCCATGGCATGGGCGGTTATGAGTATGGGAATTAAAGCGGTGACAGTCGAATTGAGCGTGAAATACAGGAAACCGACTCCTTTGAATGAAAATCTCATTACCGTTGGAGAAGTGAAAAGCGTGAACCGTAAAATTTTTAGAGCTCATTCCAAAATTCTAAACGATGAAGGGATGATTTTAGCCGAAGCGAATGGAGTTTACATGAAACTCGGTGTTTTGTAATTTTCAATTTTGAAAAATCAAAAAAAGGGTGTATAATTTCATCGTAATGAGAAAAAAAACACATAAATTAAATTAAATATTGTGAACAAATATCCACAATCTTCTTTTTATCGCTTTCCAATTCTAAGATGAAGGGTATATCCTGACATCAAGGAGGTTAAGAAAATGCCAGCTTCAAATGTGAATAGACGTCTTGGTGTAATAGCGATCATGGTCAAAGATCGCGAAAATGCTTATGCCGGCTTGAACAAGATTCTTCACGATTTTGAAAGAATAATCGTGGGAAGGTTGGGAGTGCCTTACAGAGAGAGAAACGTTTCGATTATGGCGTTGATAGTCGATGGAAGCACGGACGACATAGGGGCTTTAACTGGAAAAATAGGTCAAATGAAAGATGTGAGCGTGAAGAGCGCTTTCATTAAAGCGTAGAAATGAGGTGAATAGAATGAAAACGGAGACTTCTTGGATGGAAAAGGTTGTAAAAGAGGAGGAATATCTGAAATATATGGATAACGGTAAGGACTTCATAGATGATGAAAAAATACTGCGGGAAATAGAGAAAAACAAAGATCCCGACCCTGCAAGAATACGGGAAATCATGGCAAAATCCATGGATATTCAAACACTTTCACCAGATGAAACAGCGGCTCTTTTGAACGTTGAAAGTCCATCACTGTGGGAAGAAATTTACGAAACTGCCGCAGCCATAAAGAGAAAAGTTTACGACAATCGTGTGGTTACGTTCGCTCCTCTTTATTGTAGCAACTACTGTGTGAACAATTGTCTTTACTGCGGTTTTAGACGGGACAACAAAGAAGAAGTTAGGAGAAGGCTCACAATTGAAGAAGTAAAAGAAGAAACAAAAGTTTTAGCTGGAAAGATAGGTCATAAGAGACTCATAGTGGTTTACGGCGAGCATCCTTTGTCCGATGCGAAATACATAGCTGACACCATTCAAGCTATTTACAGCGTAAAAGTGAAAACCAAAAAAGGATACGGAAGTATAAGACGTGTTAACGTGAACGCCGCTCCCATGTCCGTAGAAGATCTTAGAATGTTGAAAGAGATTGGTATAGGAACATATCAAGTGTTTCAAGAAACTTACCATCATGAAACTTACAAGAAAGTACATCCTTTTGGAACGTTGAAATCGAATTACCAGTGGAGACTTTACTCGATGCATAGGGCATTTGAAGCGGGAGTGGATGATGTGGCAATTGGTGCCCTTTTCGGGTTGTACGACTGGAGATTCGAAGTTATGGGACTCCTTTATCACGCCCTGGAATTAGAAAATCGTTTTGGTGTTGGACCTCACACCGTTTCCTTCCCACGGCTTACCCCTGCAAAAAATGCTCCATACGTTCAAAATACGAGATACAAAGTTTCAGACGAAGATTTTAAAAAGCTCGTCGCGGTCATAAGACTTTCCATACCGTACACAGGTATGATCATAACGGCTCGTGAGCCAGCGAAGGTAAGAGAAGAGGTGCTTGCGATGTGTACCCAAACGGATGCCTCAACAAGGATAGGAATAGGAGACTATTCTCAATCTTTTAATAAGGATTCGCAAGATCTCAGCAAACAACAATTTCTCATCGGTGACAGCAGAGAATTGGACGATGTCGTAAGAGAGCTAGCGGCAAAAGGATACATAACCTCTTTTTGCACCGCCGGTTACAGGTGTGGGCGTACTGGTAAGAACATAATGGAACTTCTGAAAACCGGAAAAGAAGGGAGCTTTTGCAAGTTGAACGCCATACTCACGTTTCGCGAGTGGTTAGATGATTTCGCCAGTGAAAGCACGAAAGTAGTGGGCGAAGAACTCATAAGACGGGAAATGGAAGAGGTTAAAAATCAAACGCCGAGGTCATATTCACCTGGTGTGATCAAAGAACTTGAAAACTATTACGAGAGGATAAAAGATGGAGAAAGAGATCTGTATTTCTGAGTTGGAAAAGCTTTCACATCTTTACAACATCAAGATAATAATAGCGGAAAAAATGGGAAAAAGATGGTCTTACGTTACGGGGGCAGGAGAAGAACAACTCCTTCCCGCTCGATTGATCGCGAAGCAGGGAAGATATGCCCTTTTCGTTGAGGGAAATTCGTTTGACAAGGAGATGATCGTAGATAGTTTTAGAAGAACGCTTAAATCCTTTGACCTTCGAGAAAGTAAATGAGATATTGGCAAGAGAGGATATCCCGGAGGATTTTAAGAAGATCGCGAAAAAAGTTGTTCGAGAAGAAAAACTTTCCAAAAGAGAAATAGTTTACCTTCTGAAAATCGCCGATCCCATTGAAAAAAGTGAACTATTTGAATTGGCCGATGCTCTTAGAAAAGATAAGGTGGGAGAGATGGTTCTTGTAAAGGGGATCATCGAATTTTCCAATTACTGCAAAAAGAACTGCACTTACTGCGGAATACGAGTATCCAACAAAGTAAGGCGTTACAGAATGAAACCAGATGAGATAGTTAAAAGGGCAAGAGAAGTATCCGAATTCGGTGTGGATACCATAATCCTCCAATCCGGCGAAGATCCTTTTTACACAACGGAAACAATAGTGGATATCGTAAGAAAGATAAAAAACGCCACCAAAAAACCAATTTCTCTTTCTATAGGAGAAAGAAGCGTGGAAGAATTTAAACTCTTCAAAGAGGCTGGAGCCTCGAAATATCTTTTAAAGCAAGAGAGTGTAAATCCACGTGTTTTCAAAAACGTTCACGGAGAAGATTACGAAAGGAGAATTTCTCTTTTAAAGTCGTTGGTATCTCTGGGATATGTAACGGGTGGGGGAAACATAATAGGTTTACCCGGTCAAACGCTTGAAGATATAGCGGATGATATCATTTTCATGCGTGATATAGGCGTTCAAATGGCGGGAATAGGACCTTTTATTCCAACCAAGGGAACTCCTTTGGAAAAGTATCCTAGAGGGAGTGCCGATATAACCCTCAAAACTTACGCGTGCACAAGATTGGCCATTCCGACGATCCTCATGCCATCCACCACCGCTTTGGGAACGATAGATCCGATGTTACAGTATGAAGGATTGGAAGTTGGTTGTAACGTCATAATGGTTAATTTCACACCCCAAAAGTACAAGCGAAATTACGTCATTTACGATAACAAAAGAGATGTGGAATTCTATCAAACCGTTAGAGAACTTCTTGAACGCAACAAAAAGCTCTCGCCGTTGGTATTGAAGGCCGCGATGGAAGGCCATAAGAAAGGGGGAACGACATGAAAACAGCTGAATCTTACAGGAAACATATAGTATTTCTTGGACGAAGAAACGCGGGAAAATCCTCTCTTTTTAACGCCTTTATAGGTTCTGAAATAGCGATAGTTTCAGATCAAGCCGGTACCACCACCGATCCGGTTTACAAATCCATGGAACTTTCTCCCATTGGACCCGTCATGTTAATCGATACCGCTGGTCTCGATGACGAAGGTTATCTCGGCATGCTGAGAGCTTCAAAGACACGTTCCGTACTTTACAAAGCGGATGTTGCATGTCTTGTTGTGGATACGGAGTGGGGAACTTTCGAAGAGAAAATCGTAGAGGAATTGAAAAAGAGGGGCATTCCTTTTGTGGTGGCACTGTCAAAATCAGATCTTGAAAGCAAGGATGAAATTCTGAACTTCGTCAGCTCAAAAGGATACACATGCTGCACCGTTTCAAAGTACGATAAGAAATCTATAGATAAGTTGAGAACACTCGTTGCTTCGACCGTTAGAAACGATTACGAGCCTCCATTAATCGAAGACCTTGTCGATGGAGGGGACATCGTCGTTCTTGTCGTTCCCATAGATCTAGGTGCGCCCAAGGGGAGACTCATAACTCCGCAAGTAGAAGCGATAAGGGAGTGTCTTGACGCAGAGGCCGTGCCGGTGATCACCAAAGAGAGAGAATTACGATGGACACTGGAAAATCTCAAGTGCAAACCCAAGATGGTTGTAACTGATTCGCAGGCGGTTATGAGAGTGGTAGCGGATGTTCCAAAAGAAATTCCAATGACGACATTTTCCATTCTCGAAGCTAGGCACAAGGGAGATCTTCTTGAACTTGTTAAAGGAGTCGAAGCACTCTGGAAACTTGAAGATGGGGACAGCGTGCTCATGGGAGAAGCTTGCGTTCACAAAAGTCTAGCGGATGATATAGCGCGTGTAAAAATTCCTAGATGGTTGACGAATTTCATAGGTAAGGATGTGAATTTTTTCGTGCACTCCGGCAGAGAGTACCCCGGCGAGATGGAAAAATACAAATTGATAATTCATTGTGGAGGGTGTGTTTTAACGAGAAAGATGATGCTGGAGAGGATTAAAGAAGCGAAAAAAGTCGGTGTTCCGATAACTAATTACGGAGTTATGATTTCTTACCTTCACGGAATACTCAAACGAGTTCTTCAGCCGTTTCCGGAGGTGTTGGAAGTGTACGAGGAGATGGAAAATGCGCGTACGCAGAGAATCTGACAATTTGGGAGACGTTTACGTACCGATAGATGCCTACTATGGGGCTTTTACAATGAGAGCCATTTCGAATTTTCCTCCTTTCCTCTCCATTCATCCTCAATTGAAAATGGCAATGGCAGATGTGAAATGGGCATGTGCTCAAACCAATTTTGAATTTGGGCTTTTGGATTCAAACGTATCCGAAGCGATCAAGAAGGCGTGTGATGAGATAAAAAACGGAGAACTCGATGAATGGATAGTAGTGGATCCGCTAAGTGGTGGTGCCGGTACCGCGATAAACATGAATTTCAACGAAGTTATAGCCAATCGCGCAACGCAGTTGTTGGGTGGAAAGATTGGTGAGTACATCGTTCATCCTTTAAACGATGTTAACCGTTCTCAATCGACCAACGACGTTTATCCCACAGCGGTGAAGGTTGGAGCGATAAGATTGCTTAGAAATTTGGTCGAAATGGTTGTATCTCTTCAAGAGAGTCTTCAAGAAAAAGAAAAGGAATTCAAAGGTGTACTGAAGATGGGAAGGACCGAACTTCAAGATGCGCTTCCAATAACTTTGGGTCAGGAATTCGGCTCTTGGGCTGAAGCGGTGGCGAGGGACAGATGGCGCTTGTACAAAGTGGAAGAAAGAATTAGATTCATAAACCTCGGTGGAACCGCCGTGGGCACGGGAGTGAACGCTCCAAAGGGTTTTTCCTTCAAAGTTACGCAAAAACTTTCGGAACGAGTTGGCATAGGTCTTGTAAAGTCGGAGAATTTGATAGAAGCGACTCAAAATATGGACGTCTTTGCCGAAGTACATGGACTTTTGAAAACACTGGCCACTAACATCTTTAAAATCTCGAACGATCTCAGGTTGCTTTCAAGTGGGCCAACGGGAGGAATAGGGGAAGTGCGCTTAAAAGCAGTTCAAGCGGGAAGTTCTATCATGCCTGGGAAAGTTAATCCCGTACTTTTGGAATATGCAATGCAATTGGCCATGAAAGTCATCTCTAACGACGTTGGAATAAACATTTCCGTTTCGTCAGGCAATCTTGAACTGAACGCTTTTGTTCCTTTGATACAACATCTGCTTTACGAATCTTTTGATCTCCTCATCCGAGCGGTTGACGCTTTGAAAAGATGCGTCGATGATGTTGAAAGTGTTCAGAACAGGTGCTTAGACAATCTTGTTCACAGTCCCATCCTTGCCACTTCCTTTGTTCCGATTCTGGGATACGAAAAAGTTGCCTCGTTGGTGAAAGAATCGTACGAAAAAGGAATTTCAATTAAGGTTCTGTTAATGAAAGAAGGCATACCAGAAAAAAAGATCGAGGAGATCTTGAATCCTAAAAAGATGATCGCCCTTGGATATCTTCAAAAGGACTTTCATGTTAATTGACTCAATTTTATAAATCAACGGCTTTTGATAAACATGCATCGCTTTTCAAGCGATAAAGGAATTTTTTTCGAAGATGTCATCCCGGACCTGA
>CAZCZS010000068.1:0-8980 GCA_964503355.1 uncultured Mesoaciditoga sp. | reverse complement strand
TGAGATTCTAAAAGGGAACAAAAAGATTTCAAAAATTCAAATTATGCAGTTGAGTAAATGAAAGAAAAGTTGATCAGAAGAGGGAACATTAAAATCATGACCTAAATGACGAATCAAAAAACTCCAGAAACATACTCTCTCTCCTTATGTTGATTTGTGGATCACTTACCTTAAGAAACTTTTGTCGATGTTGTCGAAATGTTTCAAATTTTGACAAATTTATCGACGCGGCTAAAGTGAATATACGTATCGACACATATGAATTTAGAGGTCTTCCACTGAACACGTCTGACCTTGTTGGACATATCCATCCTGAACGTGGTTCAGGATTTCATCTTTAGATTCTGGGCCACGATGCGAAATTCCGTTAAGCACAAAAAACTCTCTTTAAGGGTTATTTTCAAAGATACATGGTAAAATTGGGTAATTCGTTTCGATAACGAACTTTTAGTTTGAGGAGGATTTTTATGCACTATTTTCTCTACGTAGCCGTTTACCTTGTCGGAATTATCGCCGGTTTCATGAATGTCCTTGCGGGAGGAGGTTCGATGTTAACACTTCCAATGCTTGCCCTTGTGGGTTTGGATGTGGGGGTTGCCAACGGTACGAATAGGGTTGCAATTCTCCTACAGAACGTAGTTGCCGCAAGGCAATTCAAAAGAAAAAAGGTAGACGTGATTAAAAGATCCATCATTTTGGCCATTCCAGCCACGTTAGGTGCGATAGTGGGAAGTCTCATTGCGGTTCGTATGGACGAAGGGCTCTTCAAGAGGATCGTGGGAATCTTTTTCATCTTTCTTGCGATCTTCTTGGTTTGGAAACCAAGAGTATGGGAAAAGGGAGTAGGTCTTCCTCAAAGAATGAAATGGCTATCCTATCCTATTTTCTTCGGAGTGGGTATTTACGGCGGATTCATACAAGCAGGAGTGGGATTTCTATTCATACTGTCGTTGGTATTCGCCGAAGGAATGGACATAATAAGAACGAATGCGGCCAAAGTCACGATCATCGCCTTTTACACGGTGGCCTCTTTGACGATATTTTTGGCAAACGGAAAGGTGAACTGGTTGGTCGGATTGATTCTTGCCGCCGGAAACATCACCGGCGCGACCTTCGGAACCCACTTCGCGATCTTAAAAGGGGCGAAGTGGGTAAGATACGTGCTCTTCTTTGCGGTCGTGTTGAGCACCGTAAAATTTTTCATGTAAGATTCTCACAATTCCTTTTTCATCTCTTCTATACTCTTAAATTCCATTCCAGCTTTCGTACACGCGCCATCGAGAATCTCATCGTTACCTATCATCAAACATCCATCAGCGGGAACTCCCAATTTATCTGAAATTTCAAGGTAGTACTCTTTACGCGGTTTCAAGTAATGAAAATCTTCCATAACGGTTACGATATCGAACTCATCTTCGCGTAAGCCAGCCCATTTCATACGTTTGACTATGGCAATTCTTGGAAATATGGGATTGGTCGCCAAAACTCTCTTCGTTTTCAATTCCCTCATCCACTTTATCAGGGATTCGTTTGGAAGGGTCAAAGATTTGAGCTTATCAAAATCGGTCGCGTAAAAGGTGTTGAACCGTTCCTCAAGTTTTTTCGCCAGCTCCTCTCCCATCTCTTTGGACATCTCATTCATGAATCTTTCGTAATTCGTCATTTTTCCATCTTGCATGGTAATGATTTTTATGATGTGCTGAATCTTTTCGACGAGTTTGTAAGGATTTACGATATCCTTACAGAATTCTCCCAACGCCTTGAAATAAGCGTTGTAGAACTCTTCTTCATCGGAGAGTAAGAGCGTACCATCCAAATCGAATAAAACCGCTTTTAGCATGTCTTTATCATCCTTTCACTCATCATTTTACGAGGTTAAAACCCTTTAATCTGTTCAACAGAGAGCAGATTTCCACGTATTCGCAACTGTAATTGAAATTCGTGCATTTCTGTTTGTTCGCACTCAAAAAGCCGTCTATTTTCCTTTCCACGGCTATTGGAAGAAAATGCGAATTTTCCAAAGAATCGATCACGTTTGAAAGCCACTTTTTAAAATCGAAAACTTCGTATTTTTCCCATTTATTTGTCTTCGTTATGTATTCCGTTCCCTGTCTTTTTATGAATTTCGAATTGTAACGCTTTTCATCCGTCTTGCTTGAAGTTGGTTTTAACTCAAAAAAGACCATGAAGACATCTTTATCTTCGAGTTTTTCTTTCCATTCGAGCGAGTTTTGCAAGACGAGATCGTACAGAAGAAGCTGCTCATTTTTTAAGGAGTTGAAAGAACTTTTGTAATCGACCAACATGTAAGCTTTTCTATCTGTGGAAGTGGGATTTACCACCAAATTCCCGTTTTTTCCTTGAGACACTTCGAAGAAGAAATTCTCGTCCACTTCGTCAAATCTGTCTATTCTGGCTTCCATTTTGTACTCTTTGGCGTTCAGTTTGATTTTTGCTTGAAACGTCATTTCCGTTCCGATGGTACACTTTCTGAAGACGCTCTTATTTTTTCTCAACTTGAAACAACCGTTGTTTTTTCTGTATTCGAGAAATTCGCTGAGCTCTTTCGTTATCCTTTCCACTTCAACTTCTTTTGGCATTTTATAAGTGTAAAGACCGTTAAGGTATATGCCGTCCCAATTTCTTTCAACGATCTCCTTTACATCCTCAAAAGAGGCGGTGTGGGCTTTGCCCAAAGCGTAAATTTCTTTCAACACCCTGTGTTTTATGAGTCCCTCGTTGAATCGATTGTAATCGAATTTTCCCTTAACCTGTGCGACGAATTTCAAATAGTATTTGAAAGGGCAATCGACGTAATTCATCAACTTGTTGTGGCTGATCACGCCAACGTTTGTTTTAACGGTGCGCCACGAAAACTCATTTTCATCTCTTTCAAGCGCGGAATTGACTATTTCGTAGATCTTTTTCTCACTCTTTGAATAAATTTCATTCGGATTTGAAGGAATCAAATCCCTTTCAACATTCGTAAAATCGTTTTCTTCTTTTCCTTTCGCTATTTCGTTTACGTAAAAAGAAGGAAGAATGGGTTTCCCTTCAACATCCGCTATCGGATAAGAGATGTACACCTTATCGGCCATCAACATCGAAAGAAGCATATCGCCTTTTTCAATGTGTTCTTGGCTTTTGACCAAAAAATTCATGTCTTCGCTTGCCTGCATGATCAAAGGATTTATCTTAAGAGAAGGATAGTAAGAATCGGTGAAAGAGACGAAAAATTTGTACTTTTTCTCGACAAACCTCGCACTGTTCACATCCATGATCTCAACGGTGTTCGAGTAACGTTCACTCGCATGAAAACGCTCGACGTTTACCACGTTGATGAGTATCTTGTAGAACATGGAAAAGCTTACTTTCTTGTAAGTGTTGGAAATGCTATCTTCGACTTTCAAAAGTACATCCTCGAATTTCATAAGCGCGTTCAATTCTTTTGCAACGCTACTTTCATTCGAATATTTTTGCAGCGTTTCTTCGTTTACCACTTGTCTTTCATGAATGTAATTTTGAATCAGCTTTCGATACCATCCCACATCTTTGGATTTCCTTTTTCTGTTAACTTCTTCCAAAGTTGCAAAAACGCCCTTCAACACCTTTTTTAAATTCTCAAGCGAATCGATCCGACTTTGGATCATCTCACGTGTATCCTCTTCACTCAACATATCTGTTAAATTCTCGATCTTTTCATCTATTCGTGAAAACCATCTTCCCTCTCTTGTGTTCGGATCTTCGTAATCGTTCATAAATGAGAGATCGACGAAGAGCTCTTCAACTTCGTCCATCGTGAGAGAAGTTTGTCCTCCGTAGCCGGCTTCGATCATCGCTAAAATATCTTCAACATCACGGCTCACAAAAGTCTTCAAAGGCTGTAAAAGTATTTTGACAACCTTACTCTCACTCAACGGCACATCATCTTTAAAGCGGTAGGGTACTTCCAAATCCTTCAACTGCTCCGCGATCGCATCCATACTTTGGTGATTCGGAGCTATCACGGCTATATCGCTCGGTTTTTCATTTGCTATCAAAAGCTTTTTTATCATCTTCGAAACGATTGAACTCTCTTGAAAACGATCTTTGAACTTCAAAATCTCAACGTTTTTGGGATAGGGTGAAATCCTCTTTTTATCTTTGGAGACATCAAAGCCATTTTTTTTAAAGAATTCACGCACGTTGTCAAGTTGACCGAATGAGGGATCGTCCATTCTCTTCCAAAGGATGGCGTAAACGTCTTCAAACTGGTCGAACATCACGGATAGCATCTTCTCTATCGTCGGTGTGAGATCGAAAAATCCACTCACAACCAAAGTGTTACCGAATTTTTCTTTTTGAATTTTTGGAAGCTCTTCTATGTACCACTTGTAAACGCTTAAAGGATCGTAGACGTTTTCCCTATCTTCGAAGAGTTTTTTCGATCTTTCTATCAATTCTGCTACGAGACGTTTGGTGTAAGATTCTCCGTTCATGATATCATCGACGACTTTGTACATGCCGTAAGAATATTTTTCTTCGTAAAGAAGCTCCCACGTTTTTTCGAAAATTTCAAGTATGTACGAAAGAGATGTGTTGGAGTGAGATATGGACTTAAGAAAACTCGCATACCTTTCATCGTTTTCTTTTTTACGAGCTTCCTTTGAGATCAACTCTATTTCTCTGGATATGAAAACCTCGAAAAAATTCCTGTCAAAAGTCAAAGCATTTGGTTTGAACCTCTTAAGCGTTTCGGTTGCCCATTGATTTATCACTATGAAGGCGTCTCTGTTGATGGTTTTTGAGAGTTTCAAAGCAAGCGTGTCCGCCACTTGCTTAACGTAAAAACCGGTTGGTCCTATGAACAGAAAAGACAGAGGATCTTTTTCGTAAAGCGGTTTGATGAAATCGGCTATTTCCGAAAAAATACCGTTTTTGGCTTCCACTTCAACGCTTTTTCTCATACCTTCTCTACCCTTTCAAAATTTTCTATGGAGGACACTATTTGAGACTCAAACCCTTCTTCGTAATTCACCTCTATTATCTCACCGCTTTTCGTGCTGACTATGTACCCCTTTTCAGGCGTGCCAAAATCAGAAAGAAGGTACAAGTAGAATTTTATCTGAAACGCGTAGTTCTCTATTCTTTCCCTTCTGTCAATTCCTTTGAGATAAGAGTGCTTATAATCCAAGATTTCTATCTTTCCATCTTTCATGAACACCCTATCCGGAATGCCAAACAGCATGTAAGTTTTTCCTTCAACGGTCAAAGGTTTCATGAGCCTCCATTCGGCTTTTGAAATGGGATAAGAAAACAACCTCTGAATGATTGGATTTTCGGAAAGGGGACGTGTTGGATTTATGATCTTCTCTTTTTCCAAATATCTCAAATCGCTTATCCTTTGAACGGATGACAAAAGCGAATGGATCTTCTTTCCTTCACCTTTTTCATCGTTGTTGAAAATGTCTTTGATGGAAATAACAGGCAAATCTTCGCCGGTAAGCTCTTTCGCATCTTCGCTTTCTTCTTTACCGTCCTTTATGTTCTTCAAAAACGTCGGAGCGATGTACATCTTGTAAGAAAGGGAATCAAAGCTCTTCAAATTTTCCTCGGGCACTTTTTGAAACACGATCTTCTCTTCGACGCCTTCTTTTTCCACCGGTGGTATTTTTATCTCTTCGGCGCAAACGAGATCGTAGAATTCACTTTTCACGTTCAGATAATTGGAAAAAGACTCCTTTTGCGAGAAGATGCTTTCATCCGAATCCACGACGAAGATCGGAATGAAAAGCTCAGAAGCCCTTGTAACGGCCACATAAAGAAGACGCCGTTCTTCCGTGTAATCCATAAAAGCGTTTATGTAAAAATCTTTCATGATCTCTTCTTCTTTGGACTTGAGGTTATCTGAAATGAGGCCTTTCATCATGAAATATCTCACGCCGGCCTTTGGAAGGGAAAATTGAATCTCTTCGTCATTTTGTTTTGAAGAACGTTCTTTAAAAGTTCCACCCAACAACACCACTTTGAATTCAAGACCTTTTGATTTGTGAATGGTCATGAGCTTTACGCTGTCTGAACGATCGTCTTCCAACGTGGCTTCCTCTTCACTTTTTTCCTTTATCTTCGAGATGAGACGTATAAGTTCGGAAAAAGAGCTCGCCATCTGATCGAAATCTCCCATCCCGCTAAGCAGTTTTTTCAAGTTGTAAAGAGCGATATTCCTGTCTTTCCACTTGCTCAATTTTGCGACGTAATCGAGATCCTTCACGAGCCCTCTGACTATTTCAGTTGGCCTTATGAAATATTTCAAATCGGCGTATTTTTTCAAAACATCATGCGCTTTCACCAACTCAGGTGAGAGATCGTTTAAGAGGGCTTCCCAGGCCTTAAAAAGGGGAACTTTTTCTCCTCTTTCACTCATCTCATTCCTCTTTTTAACGATCTTGTCAAACGATTCCAAATCGCCGTTTGCCAACGGTGAAAAGAAGAAAAGCGTGAAAAGATAATCGTTGTTCGGATTTTGAACGGCCTTCAAAGCCGAAATTATCCCCTCTATTTCAGGTCTTGAATAGAATGAATGCCCACCGACAACGTAAAGCGGTATACCTTCCGCTTTGAAAACATCTTTGTAGATGTTCTCAGAAGATTTCAAAGAACGCCTTAAAATGGTTATATCTTTGTATGAGAGATCCTTGTTTCCTCTCACCAACGCCTTGACGATCTTCGCGGCGGTTTTCGCCTCAGCCCTGATCTTGAAAGACTCCTTTCCGCCCTCTACGGTGTAAACGTATTTCACCCTTTTTTCATCCGAATCGGAAATTTTAGGCACTTCACCACTTTCCGATTTATCGGCGTACGAGATATCTTCTTCCCTGAAATAAACGTCTTCACACACGCGCTTGTATTCTTCTCCAAATTCATTTATGTGTGGAAAGGATATACTTGTAGGGTTGAAAACCGTCTCTTTAACGAGTTCATTGAAGTAATTTACCAGTCCTTCGTACGAACGATAATTCGTCCTCAAAGAAAGCGTTTTGTAATTACCATCTTTTTCTCTCCTTTTGAACTCTTCATATGTGGTGGTGAAAACGGTGACGTCGGAGCCTCTAAAGCGGTAAATAGACTGTTTTCTATCACCAACGTAAAATATGTAATTCGAATCGTTGTGAAGGGTGTCGAAAATTTCCTTTTGAAGGTAATTGGTGTCTTGATACTCATCGACCAATATGTATTTAAACCTTTTGGAATATTTTTGTCCCACTTCTTCTATTTTCAAAGTTTGAATCGTCTTTTCAAGTACACCTTTGTAGTCGAATTCCGAAACATCCGATGTCATAGATTCGTAAACTTCGCTGGCTATGAGTATCAACGTCTTGAAAGCGCTCAGCGCATCGTAAATAACTTTGTCACCCAAAACGGCGTACTCCAAAACGTTCGATCTCTTCATCTCCGTTCGCCAGTTCACCAAAACGTCCTTCATCATCTCTTGGAGATTGTCCAATCGATATTCGGAAAAGAGCACTTTTAGAGCCTTTTTGTCATTTTTAAGCGTTTCGATGAGTTTTATTATGCTTTTTTCCCTCTCACTTCCCTTAATAACATTTGGCAGATCCGATTTTTTGCCTTCGTAAGCTTCAAAAAACAATTTGAAAGCGGTGTAAACACTTCTTTCTATAATCTTATCCCTTTTGAGATCGTTTATGATGGTGAGATTTGGATCCACGTTAACCGAAAAATTCTCTTCTCTCAGCACACTTTGACAGAAACTGTCTATGGTTGAAATTATAGCGCGAGACATCTTCGATTTGACGCTTTTCCAATATTCTCTCTGTGAGGCGGTTCGAGAGTTCTTCTCCATCTTCAGTATCTCGTTCGATATTCGTTGTTTCATCTCGGCGGCCGCCTTAACGGTAAAAGTTGTCGTCAAAATTCTTTCAACGACATTCGGATCCCTTTCGGTTTCGAGTATACCAAGGTAGTAATTCGTTATCGCGTACGTCTTGCCCGTTCCAGCCGATGCCGATATGAAATAATTGCACTTTGGATGCTTTCTCACGTAAGCGGCAACATTCATGCCAATTGGCCTCCTGAAATTCAACTAAGAATTCATCTTGATTATACCCCCAATGAAGTCTAATCTTTAAAGTGAGTATAAAAACATATAATGACCACTTAAGCGCTGTGTTTCTTGGTTTGATGGTATAATGATAAACGAGCACGGCTCTGAAAAAAACTATTTGATGAGAGGAATGTTAATGAAATTAACAAGAAAATAGTAAAAATATGGGAAGATTTCCCTAAAATTCATAATGGTAAAGCGCCATTGTTTTACAACGATTTCAAAAGAGGATGTTTTTTATCTATAGGTCTTAATCCATCCTTTAATACGAATTTTTTGAACAAGATTGGTAGAAAATTCATGCAAAAATTTGATGCCAATGAATTTTTTGAATGGAAAAATGCAAAGAAAAATTTTGACGAATTTATCGAGATATCTTTGAAAATAGAAAAGGAAGCAATGAATCCTAAAAAATCCGTACTCTTTTTACGTACCATTTTTAGATATAGCGAATAAAATAGGATTAGAGTATCAATCTGTTGATATGTTCTTGTTGAGAGAAACAAGTCAAAAAAATCTAAAAGCACACATTTGTGAAAAGAAATGCGACGAGATTCATCCGATTTTGAATGATTTTGGAACAAGACAATTTGATCTTCTTTTGGAAGAAATCCAGATGATAAAGCCGAAAATCATACTTGTGGCAAATGCTCTCGCTTCAAGGATCTTCAAAGAGAAATTATCATCATCTTTGAGTTGGAAAGAAGAAAAAGGCACATATATGTTGAATTTGAATGATTTGACGTGCCCAATTTTCTTTTCTGGAATGTTAAGTGGGCAAAGAGCTATGGATGTCTTTTCGAGAGAAAGGTTATCATGGCACATGGAAACAGTCGTGAAGGATAAAATTTGGTAATGTTCAATTTTGCACCTAAAAAG
>CAZCZS010000067.1:0-9073 GCA_964503355.1 uncultured Mesoaciditoga sp. | reverse complement strand
AAAAGCATAGCAGATTTGAACGTCAAAATAAGAGAATCTTCAGTTTTGGGAAATAAACCCAACGATCTTTTGGATAAACGCGATCTGCTGTTGGACAAATTATCAAAGGAAACTAACTTCACGATAACGACTTACAAAGATGGCGAGATAGCCATCAACGTAAACGGTATAAACGTACTTTCAGGGCAGAAATACATAAACGTGAGATTTCAAAGGGTTAACGGCCAGCCGAACAAGGCTTTTTTGTCCGTCAACAACATACCTCTGATTCCAACAAAAGGTAAGATAGGGGCGCTTTATCATTTAAGAGATGAAATCGTACCAGGATATGAAAGCGCTTTGAACGGTTTCATGTTGAACTTGGCGGACAAGGTCAACGTGATTCTTAATCAGTCTTACGATCAAAACGGAAATCACGGACAATCCCTTTTCGTCTTTTCAACCGTTCCAGGGCAAACGAAATCCCTTTTCAGAATAGAGAGTTCGAATCCACCGGATGGATTCGTTTACGATCCATCCAAGAAGATATCCGATATATTTTCCGGCGTTTCTGGAAACGTTACGTTGAACATCAACGGCGCTATCATAAAAGTCGACGCTTCACGAGATTCGCTAAATACGCTCATTTCTAAGGTGAACGCGGCAAAAGTTGGAGTGGAACTCTCTTTGGCACCTCGAGGAAATGTCATTATCAGAGCCACGAAAGATGCGAATTACGATCTGTTGAGGCAATCCAACGGAAAAAAAGAGCCGATGAAGATAACAGCCGCCTCCGATGGAGCAAAAGCGCTCTTGACGGCACTTGGATTTAAGCTGAACGGTGACAAGGTGGATTTGAATTATTACTCTTCAACGGCCGATGAATCGGAAGCTTTGAACGTCTCCGCAAAAGATCCGGTCCTTCACATGTCCGTAAACGAGTCGCTTCTCGCTGATCCGAGCAGAATTTCAACGGATTTTTCTCCTCACTTTTTACCATCCAGCGCGATTGGAACGGTATCGCCTACCGGCGAACAGGCTTCTGGAGGAATGCAATTGATAGTCGATTTGAAAACTTTTGATGATAACAACGTCACCTCTATGGATGGTTTTTTTGGGGATTTTATCAGTAACATGGGAGTACAGGGTCAAAACGCTTCTTCGATGTACGATAACATGTTGTCTCTGACACAACAGATAGAACACGATAGACAACAAGTTTCAAGTGTATCGATAAACGAAGAGATGTCTCAAATGCTTTTGTATCAAAATGCTTACACGGCTTCCGCGAGAGTCATTTCAACGGTGAACTCGATGATTCAAACTCTTGTGAATATGGTAAGGTGATCTTGTATGCGTATAAGTCAGAGCATGATGAAATCCACTCTCATAAACGATGTGGAAAACGTTTTAAGAAGGTTGGCAAAATTGCACCATGAGGCTTCAACGGGAAAGAAATTCGAATTTCCATCTCAAGATCCTTCAGGTGCATTTCTCGCGTCCAGCTATGATTCCTCTTTAAGGCAGTTGAGCGCTTACAAGAGCTCGCTGGATCAAGTCGACGGCACGTTGAAAGGATACGATTCGATGTTGAATCAATTGACATCCTCCATTCAAAGGGTACATGCCCTTGTGGTACAGGCGTCCAACGACACGAATACGCCGGCGGATCGGAAAGCCATAGCCGACGAGATAAAGAGGATAAGGGAATTCATAGTTCAACTTGCGAACACCAAAGTTGGTGACGCCTACCTTTACAGCGGTTCAAAAGCAGCCGTTCCGGTGATCGTTTCCGGTTCCGGCTCAAATGCAACTTATTATTACGTTAGCAACTCCACAACTTCCAACGCGAATTATCTAAAGGTTGGAACTTCCGTTGTGAAGACGAATTTAACCCTGCCGGATATCTTTCATTATTCGGGAAACGTATCCAACAGTTTACTTTCATATTCAACGGCTGGAGGTACCACACTGGACAGTGTTACGATCTCCACGAGTGGTGCAAAAACACTTGAAGGTGCGTTGAAGATAGATCTGACCGCTGGCGCTGATTTCAACGAAAGTGGAGGAATTGTGAACGATGTTGTGAAGAGCGTGTCAACGTTAACCTATTCCGGTGCGACGTCGGTTATCATCAAACATGCCGATGGGAGCATCGAAATTACATCTGGAAGTAGCTCGACAACGCTTAGTCCGGGAGCTTCTTTAACGGTAATAGGTGGAAATGTGGAACTTTCCGGGAAAAATGACATCAACGTGATGTCGGAAAATGTAACCATCTCAAACGCTTCCGGAAGTGTCGTGACTTCCCTTTCAAAAAACGAAGAGGATCACGTTTCACACTTGAAAATCGGTTTGTTGGATAAGATAATAGACGATTTGAACACCAACAACATGTCGGAACTTCGGGGCGTTGATTTGGGAGATCTTGAAAAATACGAGAATTCTTTGGAAAAGGTGACGGCGGATATCGGTTCAAGAGAGCAAATCGTTAATCGACTTATAACCCAAAACGAAGATTTCAACTCTTACATAACTCAGCTTCTTTCCAAAACACAAGATGCCGATATGGTAAAGGTCATATCCGACATTTCGATGCAACAAAACGTTTACCAAGCCGCTCTGGAATCAAGCGCAAAAGCGCTTTTACCCACGCTGGCGGATTTTTTAAGATGAGTTGAGGTAAAGAGATGAGGAGGTTTTTTTCCTTTATTTTAGCTTTGATACTTGTTTGCGTGAGCGTGTACGCCGTTCCGCTGACTTTGTACATTTCGAATTTGGAATCTTCGCTTTACATTCAAGCGTATTCCATTTCGTTGGGAGTGGGATATCCGTTTTCGAGTGTAACCATCGGTAATTCCCCTTGTCTTGAATTTAAAATAGATGAATCCACACCCCTTTATTATTTGAAGGGTGAATGGAGAGTGTGGGAAAATGATAACGCTTCTTTAGCGCTTGGAGCAAAGGTAAAGGCCGGAAAAGTTCCAGGCGCGTTGAGCAACGATAAGATAAAGGAAGTTGGAAGAAATTATCTGTTTTCGGAAATATCTTCGTCGTTTAGTAACGTAAAAACTCGATTGGCTTACGTCAGATACTTTTCAAGTGTGGATGAAAACGTATCAAAGGGCATTCTTTTCCTTGCTCCACCAAATTACATTTCGGAAGTGGCCAACAGGATGAACTTCTCCTTGACTTATTCCGCAAAACTCGATAAAACTTTTGAATTCGCTTTGATATTCAATGGGATCCTTCGATTTTCCGATGTTTTTGTGTTTTCCCCTCCGACTTTTGAATTCGGATTTTCGATCTCCACCACGGTGGAAGAACTTCAAAAAAGCTTTCAATCTAAATCTTATTGACTCAACTTTACAACAAAAATCGCCTTTCAAGCGAGAAGGGATTTTTTGAAAATGCCATCCTGGCTCCTCTCTTTCTGTCATGCCGTACCAATCGAAGTTCATCCCGAATTGACTGTAAGTCTCCCCAGGCTTGAGCTGAGATGATCGTTGGTCAATGTCAATTCAGGATGATCATCGTCTCGCAAGTTACGCGACTTAAGATTCAAGCCGGTGAAGGATGTTACGCGAAACTCACACAACATATCTCAAAACGAGATAAGCCGTTACGGTTACTCCAGAAAGCACAACGGCGGGAAGGGCGTATTTGAAGTAAGAGTTGAATTCCAGTTTTCCCCTTTCCAACTTTTGGGTCATTCCAGCGACGACCATGTTGGCGGCGGCTCCAACAACCGTCAAATTTCCACCCAAACATTGGCCCATTACAAGAGCCCACCACACCAAGGAATTGGCACCGAATATCCTTTCAAAACCATGAATTATGGGAATCATTATCATAACCGTGGGAACTGCACTCAAAATCGATGCCATTACCATCGCAAGCCAAAAAACGACGATGGTCAAAACGAAATTGTTGGGTATGATGATGGATAAAGTGGTGGAGATCATGTCGGCTATACCAGTTTGTTCAAGAGCGTACACCATGGCGAACATTCCAACGAAGAAGAAGATGGTCGGCCAATCTATCCTCGAATAAACTTTTTCCATCGTTTTTGAATCCGCATCTATCAAAAGTAAGAGGATCGCAGCGGCAACTATGGCAACGGTAGAGGGAGAGATGTTCCAAGATTGTGGCAAAACGAAACCCACTATAGCCCCCAAGAATGTCAAACTGGACTTAATGGCAAGTTTTTTGTCCGTAATAGCTGAAAAGGGATCCATCTTTTCACGTTGCTCTTTGTCGTTTGAAGTGGAAAAGTAGTGTCTCTCTTTTCTTAACCATAGAAAAAGCACGACTATCATGGCCAACACCACACCAGGCGTGGCGTTAATGGCAAAATCAACGAACGAAAAATGGTTGGCAAAACCAACGATCATGTTGGGTGGATCGCCTATCAACGTCATTCCCCCACCGAAATTGGCCGCGAAAACTATCATCATCAAAAACGGAAATGGATCTTTATCCATGGATTCGGTGATGGCCAAAATGACAGGTACAAAAACCATAACCGTGGAAACGTTGTTCAAAAAAGCGGAAGAAAGCGCGACGGTAAAAGCCGTTAGAATGTACAAAAGTTTGAGGTTTCCTTTGCTTATCTTCAACACCACCAGAGCCAAGAACTGAAAAACTCCGGCATCTCCCATAAAGGGAATGATGACCATCAAACCCAAAAGCAGGGCTATCGTGTCAAAATCGACGAACTCTCCAACGTGATTTATCGCAAGATGTGGAACCATGCCGGTGATCGAGTTAACACCTATGATCAAAGCTCCGGCGACGAATGAAACTCCCGCTTTGTCCATTTTTCCCGTTATTATGAAATAGTACGCGAACACGAACAGTCCAATTGTCGTGAGTTGCATGATCAACATGTGAAGATCTCTCCTTGTGAAATATTGAAAATGAGGTTTAAAGTTTTTTTAAGCTGTTGCCAACGTACTCTATGCTTCTCTTAACGGCGGGAGTCTTGAAAACTTTGGCGACATCATCCAAGCGCACAAGCCATCCATCGCTTCGACGTTTAACGGCTATGTAATACATTTGAGGAAATTTACCATCTATTCCAACCGACTTCAAAATGTACTCGTTTTCTCCCTTGAAGAAACCCTTGAATTCCACTTTTATATCTTTTTCATCGATCTTCAAATGAGCCAACTCTTTTAGCTTTTCAACAACCTTTTTTTCATCTACATTTTTAACGTGAACGTGTGGCAATTCTTCTCCCTCCAAAATCCTGTTGATGGAAAATTCTTTGTGAAACGCCAGTATAGACCAGCTTTCCCTTCCCAAACTTTCCCATTTTCTACCGTATTTAGTCGCTCTTATGGGATTTAAGTGATGTGTAACGTGCTTTATCTGCAACATCTCAAAATTTTTGAGAGTCCATTTGAAGTAAGACTCGTCATCAGTTACGATGAGGAATTTTCCGGACTGTTTCAATATGGAAGAAATGGTTTTCAAAAAATCCCTTTCAAAAAGTCTTTTGCCCTCTTGGGATTCTTTTGGCCAAGGGATGGGATAAAAAGCAAGCACCAAATCAACACTTTCATCGGCGAAAAATTCACGCGCTAAAAACTTTCCATCTCCCATCATGAATTTCACATTTTCGAGTTCCATAGCGTACGCCCTTTTCGCGGCCTTTTCACAAGAAATCTCGGAGCTCTCCACACCAACAAAGCGATCTTTCTTCCTCGCTTGAGCCATCCTCGTGATCAGTTCCCCATTTCCAAAACCGATTTCCAAAACCAATTTTTCTCCATCATTTCCGTTGAAAAAAAGCGGTGGCAGTTCGTATGGATCGAGCATGTACTTTTCAAGCGCCTTTGAAATTCTCGAAAGTCTGGAGACGGTAGAGTTTCGCATAAATTCCTCCCAACTTCATCAATTCTTCGTGATTTCCCCTTTCAACTATCCGTCCGTTATGTAAAACTATTATCCTGCTAACATCTCTTATGGTGGAAAGTCTGTGAGCGATTATCAAGGTGGTTCGAGATTGAGTGAGTTTCTTTATGGCCTTTTGAATCATCGCCTCCGTCTCTACATCTATGTTGCTCGTGGCTTCGTCCATTATAACAATTTTGGGATTTCTCACGAAAGCTCTTATTATCGAGATCAATTGACGTTGGCCAGTCGACAAATTCGTTCCTCCTTCTCGGATCCATGTATCCAGACCGTTGGGCAGTGAATTTATGAATTTTTCCAGCTCCAAGTCTTTTATGGCCTTCAACACCATTTCGCGACTTATGCTTTCGTCCCATAGTGTTATGTTGTCTTGCACACTTCCTGAAAAGAGCATGACTTCTTGAAGCACTATGTTCACTTTCTTCCTTAATTCGTCAAATGGACACATTTTCACTTCGACTCCACCGACTTTCACGCTTCCCCTTTTGTATTCGTACAATCCGGTTAAAATCGAAGAAATCGTGGATTTTCCGGCACCGGTATGACCGACTATCGCCACCTTTTCTCCATCCTTCACCTCAAAAGAAACGTCTTTCAATATCCATTCTTCGTCTTTGTACGCAAACCAAAGATCTTTTACCTTCACCGTTCCGTTTTCGATCCTCAAATCTGTTCTTGGATCTTTTGGAAGTGGGCGATTCAAAAGTCCTTTGATTCTCTCAACGGAGGTCATGGAAGATTGAAGATTGGAAAAGTTCTCGGCCATATCGTTTATGGGATGAAAGAGCATACCTAAATAACTTACAAATGCGAAGAGGGTTCCTATTTCCAAATTTCCGGCGATGATGGAACGTGCTCCAAACCATATCAAAAGGGTTATGGCAAAGTATCGAGTGAAATCTATAACGGGTCGGAAAACGGCGTACACGAAAACCATCTTCAAGGCCGAATGATAGTAATCCTCGTTGATCACGTAGAATTCGTCAGATTTTTCCTTCTCTTTGTTAAACAAAAATGTTACCATCATTCCATTCAGATGTTCGGCGAGAAAGGCGTTCAACGCGGCGAGCTTGGCTCTAACCGTTCGATACACCCTCCTGGAAAAAAATCTGAAAACGTATATGATGAACGCGACGAACAAAAATACCGGTAACAATATGAGAAAAAGATGGAAGTTCATTATAAACATGACGTAAAGGATACCACCTATTAGAACGGCATCTTTGAAGATGGAGGCCACTATTTTGGAAAACATATCGTTGAGATTTTGAACATCGTTGGTAACTCTGGTCACAAGTCTTCCGCTTATGTTGGAATCGAAGAAGCTCATTGCCTGCTTGAGAACGTGAGAAAAAAGCGTGTTTCTAACATCGTTGACGGTTTTTATGGCGACGAGTTGAGAAGTCCACTCTTGAAAGTAGGTCACGATGAAGACGAAAAGGTAAACCATGAATATCTCGAAAGAGATGACGCTTATCTCGTAAAATCTTATCTTGTTCAACGAAGAAAGATTTATTCTGTACTTCTTCCCGTTGCCGACTATGAAAATGCCTTTTTTCGTCTCCGATAGTCTGTACTGTCCACCTTTTTGAGGAACGAAGTAAAGGTTTCCGCTCTTTATGGAAAAAGAAACGGGTTTTGAAAAAGCCGCATAAGTCGTTGGATGAAGGTAAAAATTTATGGCGTTCTTCATGAGATAAGGTGGGATAAGCGAAAGAAGGCTCACTGAGATCATGAGAACTATGGAAAGGGTCAGCATCTTCCAATACGGTTTCACGTATTTGAACGCCCAAGAGAAGAGGTTCATATTTTCGAAGAACGAAACGTTGTACTCTTCCCTCTCTCTGTTATTTTCTTCACTCATCCCGCCGATTCACCACTTTGCTTGTGAAGAAGTTTTTGAAGAAGAAAGACTTTTTCTCTAACTTTGGAATTCCCCTTCCTCAGCGATTCTTCGACTTTTTTGCACGAGTAAACGACCGAAGAATGATCCCGTGAAAACCATTCTCCTATCTCCGAAAACGTCTTATGTAAATATTTGCGAGCGAAATACATTCCCACTTGACGCGCGCGAGAAAGATTCGCCGTACGAATTTTGGCATCCAATTCAGCTGGCAAAACGTCGAAAACGCCTGACAACACTTGAAAGAACGCTTCCTTTTCAGAAGAGGGGCTTTTAACGGTTGCAACCCTGCCAACAACATCTCTCACGGCATTCGCAACCGTATCCTCACTTACACCATCTTTTGCGCTCTTAAAAGCGAGTTTTGTCACGATTCCCTTTATGGTTCGAACGTTGTTTGACGATAAGGCTATTTCCCTCGCCATTTCGTTGCTAAGGAGTATTCCGTTTTTTTGAGCAAAGGCGCGAGCTATCTGCATGGAAGTTTCTACATCCGGCTCGTACACTTTCACCACCAACCCCATTTGGAATCTCGACACCAACCTGGGTTGAAATTCGGAAAGCTGGGTTGGAGTTCTATCACTGCACAATACGATCTGTTTTGAATGATCCAGAAGATGGTTAAGCGTGTGAAAGAGTTCCGACTGAATGCCGTTCTTTCCCATGAGAAATTGAATGTCATCTATCATCAAAACGTCTATCTTCTCTCTGAAATTCTTTCTGAATTCTTGTGTGGAGTTGTTTCTTATCGCCATTATCAGATCGTTCATGAACTTTTCAGCGGTAACGTACATCACCCTTACATCCGGTGAATTCTGGATAAGATAATTTCCCATCGCGTGCAAAAGATGGGTTTTACCGAGTCCGACTCCACCGTAAACGAAAAAAGGATTCATCTTTCCAGGAGCTTTTGCGACTTCCAACGCTCCGTCGTAAGCTTCTTCGTTGAAAGGACCGACGACGAAATTTTCAAAGGTGTATTCTTTGTTGAATTCGCTGTAAACGACCGGTCTTTTTCTTATAAGCCTTTCCACTTTTCTTTTCTTTATCTCTTCGCTCGCTATTTCATCTTCTATCGTGTATGGTATATCTTTTCCAAAGACTTCTCTGATGGTTTCCTTAAACTGTTTATGGTATTTCTGATTCAACCAATCTTTTATGAATATGTTTCCAACGGAAAAAGTGATCAGCGTTTCCGAAATGCCTTTTACGCTGAAGGTTCCAAACCACATTTCCCATGATTTTTTTGAAAGCTTTGATTTCAAAATCTTT
>CAZCZS010000066.1:0-9281 GCA_964503355.1 uncultured Mesoaciditoga sp. | reverse complement strand
ATCACGACGTTCGCTTCAGCTTCGTAAGTTGCCACCGCCACACGTTTTACGAATTTGGGAGGAAAACCTCTTGATAACAAGAATTTTTTCAGTTTAGACGCACCACTTCCGGCCATCGACACATCCACGTAATCTATGTAGAACTTGAATTCGGCGACTTCTTCTTCCACGTTTCTTGTCAAAACCGAACGAAAATTTTCCGTGCTGACAAAAGGTTCTCTTCTAGCGTCGTGAACGTACAAGATGCTTAACTTTGACAGCAAGATCGTCATCAAATCGTGTTTGGTAACTATTCCAACCACACGTTTTTCTTCATCTACGACTGGAAACCTTCCGAAACCGTGTATTTCGAAGTTTCTAATGGCATCCGTTACTTTGTCGTCTTCCTTTAACGTTACAACATTTGGTGACATCTCTTTGGATACGGGCAGTTCTAGATGATTTTTTTCCATGGCCCGAATGATATCTTCAACGCTGATGATACCAACGAGTTTTTCATTCTCATCCACTACGGGCATTCCAGAAAAGCGTTTCAATCTCATCATTTCCTTGGCGTAAGTTATCTTTTTGTCCTTGTGAACGGTGAAGACTGGCGATGTCATGAACTCCTTTACCTTTATCTCTTTGAAATAATTTTGAATTCTTTTTAGAATTTCATCTATTTTGTCCATTACCACTTTTTCCCATCTTCATTCACATCTTTAAGACCGTTACAAAACAGCCTTCCACAAGTTGAAAACATGGTCAAAGATGTAACTGCCAAAGGAATATCGAGTTCTTGCGCTCTCTTTATCGTGGCAAAAGGAATGTTTTTCCCCCTTACCACTATCACGGCACCAATGCCAACGATATCCGCCGTGTTTATCATTTGAGGTGTACACAAACCTGTAAGAAGTATGGCTTTCTCTTTTCCAACGGCAAGGAGTTCACTTAACATGTCCGTTGCGCAAGCGTTTGTGAATTCCTTTTCGTTTTGTTGATACAAGATCTTTCCATCAACCATTTTAACGATCTCGCCAAACAGCACTCTTTCTCCTCTTTTCATAGAATATTAATTATTTTTTTCACAAATAATTCTAACACATTTTTCGATGTTTGTAAAGTAAAATGGTAAAAAAAATATGGTTCCAAAATATACAATTTGCATTTTTTCTCTATTTATTATAAAATAAAATAAATTGAGAATAAAATCACAATAATCTCTTCGTCTTAAAATCGTGAAGCTCGAACTTTCAAGAATTTTCCTGGAGGTGGAAGAATGGAAACGATATGTATAAAGGTAAACGGCAAGGAATACGAGGTTGACAAAAATCAAACGGTTTTGGACGCGTGCAAGGAAATCGGGGTTGAGATCCCGACGCTTTGTCATCATCCAGCGTTAAGTGATGTTGGAGCATGCAGGGTGTGCGCCATTGAGGTGAACGGTTCGAGAAATCTCATGACCGCTTGTACCACGCAGGTTCAAGACGGAATGGAGATAAACACCTTTTCTCCGCGTGTGGAAAGAGCCCTCAAACAGAATCTTTCTCTCATTCTCTCGAGACACCCAAACGATTGCATGACGTGTGAAGCCAACGGCAGATGTGAACTTCAAAATTTGATCAACGAGTACGATATCGAAGATGCCTTTCCGAAGGAACTCAGAGATGTTCCCATCGATGACAGCAGCGCGGCCATAATAAGGGACATGAACAAATGTATAGACTGTGGCAGATGTGTAAGAGTCTGCGATGAGATTCAGGGATTGAGCATTTACACATTCGCAGATAGAGGAGCGGAATCTTTACCGTTACCGGCATACGGTGTGCCGATGATGTACACCGATTGTATAGCTTGCGGACAGTGTAGCGCGGTTTGCCCTGTGGGAGCCATCATGGAACAGCCTGATTACAAGCATGTTGAGGTTGAATTGAAGAGACATGAAAAGGTCATGATCGTTCAAACCGCCCCAGCGGTGAGAGTGGCCATCAGCGAAGAATTCAACACGGAGCCTGGTCATGTTTCCACGGGAAAGATGGTGGCGGCCCTCAGGAAACTTGGATTCGATTACGTTTTTGACACGAATTTCGGAGCGGATTTGACCATAATGGAAGAGGGAAGTGAACTGATAGAACAGTTGTTAGGTCACGGTGAGCACCCATCGCCGATGTTCACCTCTTGTTGTCCGGGATGGATAAATTTGGTGGAAAAACACTTTCCGGAGTTCATTCCGAACGTTTCGACGGCGAAATCTCCTCAGGAAATGCTGGCAGCGACCGTGAAAACGTACTTTGCCAAGAAGATAGGTGTGGATCCACACGATATCTACCTCGTGTCGGTGATGCCGTGTACGGCCAAAAAGGATGAGATAATAAGACCTCAACATTCTTCCGATGGAATGCAATTCATTGATAGAGTCATAACCACCAGGGAACTTGCCAGAATGATAAAGATCCATAAGATAAATTTCTTGGATTTGCCAGAAGAAGAGTACGACGCTCCTTTGGGTCTTTCAACCGGTGCGGCGGCGATATTTGGAGTGACGGGTGGAGTCATGGAAGCCGCTTTGAGAACGGGTTACGAACTCGCCACGAAAAAGACGTTACCGAAGATAGAATTCAACGACGTTAGAGGCTTCGACGGAGTTAAGGAAGCCGAAGTGGATATTGGTACGAAAAAAGTTCAAATAGCCGTAGCTCATGGAACCAACAACATCATTCGTTTGTTGGAAAAGATAAAGAGTGGCGAAAAGCGTTACGATTTCGTCGAGATGATGGCTTGTTTTGGTGGATGTATCGGTGGAGGCGGACAACCGAAGTCCACGGATCCGGATGTTTTGAAAAAACGCGCAGATGCGATCTACTCCGTAGATGAGTCGAAGACGTTGAGAAAATCTCATGAAAACCCAGCCATAAAGCAATTGTACGAAGAATTTTACGGAGAACCGTTAAGTGAACTTTCCAAAAAACTGCTTCACACCTATTACACGAGCAGAAAGGCTTCGATCGTCGAAAGAAAAAAAGAACTCTCTGGAGCCATTTGAGTTCAAGATGATGAAAGAAAGGAGATGAAAAATTGAAAAAAAGCGTATTTTTACTCACGGTGATCCTTTTATTCGCAACGATTCTTTCGTTGGCGGTAACGAAGGTGATCCTGATAAACCCCTTGGGTCCAACGACGATCCCAATTTCTCCTCTCATGAACGGAAAGATAACGACCGATTTTGATGTAAACGTCAAACTCTGGAAAAATCCCGATGAAGCTTTGGCGCTTTTGAGTTCCAACGAAGTTAACTTTGCGGTACTTCCCATCACGGCAGGTGCGATTTTTTACACCAAGGGGATAAAAATTCAACTTTTGGGAGTCTACGAATGGAAGGTTTTTTACCTGATCGCACGTAAAGGCTTGAGTTTTAAAAATTGGAAGAGCTTGATCGGAAAAAGCGTTTACACCCCAAACGGCCGTGGTCAAACGGTTGACGTTTTGATGAGGTATCTCTTGGCAAAGAACGGAATAGAACCGGACAAAGATGTGAAAATAGAATATGCCCCACCTCAAGAAATAGTGGCTCTTTTCAAATCGGCTAAGGTGGATTACGCCGCTCTACCAGAACCGTTTGTTACGATGGCCATTTCGAATGGAGATGGTAAAATAGTACTGGATTTCCAAAAATCGTGGGGCGAGAGTATGAATCTACCTAACAGAATACCGATAGCGGGGCTTTTCGTAAAAAAGGATTTCATCAAAACGCATCCGAAAATCACTTCTGAAGTTGAAAGGGCCTTTTCTTCCTCGATTGAGTGGATGAATGAAAATTTGAAAGAGACGCTGAACTTGTCAAAGAAGTATTTGAAAATACCATCTTCCATTTTGGAGAATTCGATGAAAAGAATGGATTTTCACTACATAGCGATATCCAGATGTTCAACTGAAGTTTCTCTTTTTCTTGAAAAAATTCACCAAATATATCCCAAAGGGATGCCGAAACTTCCAGATAAAGGATTTTACGGGCGTTGAAAATTTTAGTTGGCATTGTCGTATTGCTCTTAGCGTGGCAGATCTTTTCATTGGTGATCGGAGCCACGCTAATTCTTCCCACACCCTATCAAACTTTTGAAGCTTTGATCGAACTCTTAAAAGATGTTGAAACTTTCAAGGCCATTCTTTCAACCGTTTGGAAATCTTTCCTCACTTTGTTACTCGTCATGGGAGTCGGAATTCCAATAGGTTTGATAATGGGTTCTAACGCCTCTTTGTACGATCTCATACGTCCAAGCGTTATGGTGATTCAATCCGTTCCCGTCATATCGTGGTTGGCCCTCGTCATATTCCTATGGGGGATTGGATGGAGGGGACCGGTTTTGATAAGTTTTCTTTCTCTACTTCCCACGGCCATTTTCACGAGTGCTTCCGGAATGAAAAACGTGGATAGATCTCTTTTGGAAATGGCGAAGATCTACAAAGTTTCTCGAAAAGATGTTTTGAAGGATGTTTATCTCGGGTCAATAATGCCTTTCATCTTGGCGACGTTTGAAGTGTGCATAGGAAGTGTTTGGAAGGTCATGATCATGGCCGAATATCTGTGCGGTGGGAGCGGAATAGGTGTTCTCATTTCGTGGGCAAGGCAGTACGTGAACGTGCCACAAATATACGCTTTAACGCTTATAGCGGTTGTCATAGGGTTGAGCAGCGAAAGAATTTCTCGCTTTTACGTGAAGAAGGTATTCAAAAGATGGGAACTTTCGCTCTGAAAGTTAAGAACCTTTCGAAGCGATTCGGAAGGCTCCAAGTCATAAAAAATTGGAATTTCGAAATAAAAAGAGGAGAAAGAGTGGCTTTGTTTGGCCCTTCAGGTTGCGGAAAAACAACCTTTCTAAGGATCGTATGCGGTTTGGAAAAACCAACATCCGGCGAATTGCATTCGCTTTACACAAAAGTGGGAATGGTTTTTCAAGAACCGACCCTTATTCCATGGAAGAACGTGATCGATAACCTCCGTTTTGTTAAGAAGGATGACGAGAAAATCGAAGAAATATTGAACGAGATGGGTTTAGCCACCTTCAAATATTACTTTCCCTCTTCTCTCAGCGGTGGAATGAAGCAAAGAGTCAACTTGGCACGCGCCTTGCTCGTAAATCCTGAACTCTTAGTTTTAGACGAACCCTTTTTTTCGTTGGATCTCTCCATTAAATTGAAGATAATAAGGGACATCCAAAAGATTCACGAAAAAAACGAATTCACTCTTCTTATCGTCACGCATGATGCAAAAGAGGCGTTGTACCTTTCCGATAGAATAATTCTCCTCTCATCAAGACCTTCGCGTGTTTTAAAAGAATTCAAAGTTTCCCTTTCGAGTGACGAAAGGGATTTTTCGAACCCCTCGTTTATCGAAATGGAAGGAATATTTATAAAAGAAGTGCTTTCAAACGAGATTTGATCGCTTTTTAATAACTCACGTTGTGCGTGAGAGCAACGTAAATTGATAAAACTTAGGGATGAAAACTTCTTTCTTCTTCGAGGAAGTCTAACGTGTGTATAATAAGAAAGCTGGATTTTAAAGTGAAAGGAGGGAGGAACGAGCTTTTTGAATCGATGAAAAGCTCGATCGTATACGGTGAAATCGAAGATGATGAAGAACACTTTGATAGTCGTGGATCGATGCGACATAACTAAAGAAAAAACGGATGCGATTGTGAACGCCGCCAATTCACATTTGGCCCACGGCGGAGGAGTCGCCCTTGCGATATCTCGAGCGGGCGGAAGTGTGATAGATGAGGAATCGAAGGAATACGTCAAAAAGCATGGACCTGTTCCAGTCGGCGGAGTGGCCGTTACCTCGGCCGGTAAAATGCCATCGAAATACGTTATACACACGGTAGGGCCTGTATGGGGAGAAGGAGAAGAGGATGAAAAATTGAGAAGCGCCTTTTACAATTCACTTTTAAAAGCCGATGAGATGAAGCTAAAAAGCATATCATTCCCGGCGGTGAGCTCTGGAATATACGGCTTTCCGAAGGAAAGGTGTGCGAAAATATTCTTCGCAACCGTTGAAAGGTTTTTAAAAGAAAGGGATACCACACTCGAACTCATCAAAATGTGTTTGTTTTCGCAAGATGATTACGAAATATTTTCAAACGTCATGTCAAAAATGGAAGAGGTGGAAGAATGAAAGAATTTTTGGAATTTTCTTTGGATGTAAAAGAAGCGCTCAAGAATTCTTCGGCCGTTGTTGCGCTTGAATCGACCATAATATCGCATGGAATGCCTTACCCCCAAAATTTGGAAACTGCCCTCGCGTTGGAAGAAGTGGTTCGTGAACATGGTGCCACTCCTGCAACGATAGCGGTGATCGACGGAAAGATAAAGATAGGTCTTTCCAAGGAAGAATTGGAATACATGGCGAAAGCGAAAAACGTTTTAAAGCTCAGCAGAATGGATTTAGCTTACGCGCTCTCAAAGAAGATGGACGGTGCCACAACGGTCGCTGCGACTATGATATGCGCTCATTTAGCCGGCATAAGCGTTTTTGCGACTGGGGGAGTGGGAGGAGTTCACAGAAACGTTGGAAAGACTTTTGATATATCGGCGGATTTGTTCGAATTGTCAAAAACACCGGTTTTGGTTGTATCCGCCGGCGTGAAATCCATATTGGATATTCCAAAAACCCTTGAGATGCTAGAAAGCTTAGGGGTGACCGTGGTGGGATACAAGACGGATGACTTTCCATCTTTTTATTCCAGATCCAGCGGTGTTAAGCTCTACATGCGTGTGGATACCCCAAAAGAAGCGGCGCAACTTTTCAAAACGAGAAAGAAGTTAAAAATCGGTGGAGGAGTACTTCTTGCCAATCCCGTATCCAAAGAAGATGAAATAGATCGTGAACTGATGGATAAAACGATCGAAGAAGCGCTTTCCATCGCAGAAAAAAATGGCGTTGTTGGGAAAGACGTCACACCTTTTTTACTTTCGAAAATAGTCGAACGTCTTCCAAAAGCGCTTGAAGCCAACGTGGCCCTTGTGAAGGCAAACGCCGCTTTGGCTGCCGAAGTTGCAAAAAATCTCTGAATCTTTATTTTGAATCTTTCGTTTTTTGCAAGGAGCGAAAAGAACATGAAGATATCCATAGTGGGCGCGGGTAGTTGGTCAAGTGCGGTGGCCAAAGTTTTGGCCGAAAAGGGACACGATGTCACGTTGTGCGCTAGAAAAGCGGATGATGCCATAAAAATGAAAAAACAAAAAGAGAACATCAAGCATCTCGCGGGAATAAAATTGCCGGATAACGTTAATTTTTCGACGTTTGAAGACATACCGCCATCCGATGTGACGATTTTCGGAGTTCCGGCTCAACACGTGCGAGAGGTTTTAAAGGGAATCAAAATTCGCACGAGCGGTGTGGTGAATTTGGCAAAGGGGCTGGAAATCAAAACTCTCAAGAGAATGGAAGACGTTTTCAGAGAGTTCTTACAGACAAATTACGCGACCATATCTGGACCAAGTCATGCGGTGGAAGTTGCCATGGGAATACCAACGAGTGTCGTCGTTTCATCCGACAATCGCGAATTTGCCGAGATGATCCAAAGAGAATTCAGCACCAACAGGTTTAGATTGTACGTTAACGATGATCTCGTCGGTGTGGAAATCGGTGGGGCTTTGAAGAACGTCGTGGCGATCGCAGCCGGAGTTTTAGATGGACTTGGTGGATGGGACAATTCAAAAGCGGCGATAATAACGCGTGGTTTGGCAGAAATCGCAAGGATAGGAGTTAGATTAGGAGCCAAGCAAAAAACGTTTATGGGATTGGCTGGCTTGGGTGATCTCGTGGTTACCTGCACGAGCAGGCATAGTAGAAACAGAATGACGGGTGAAATAATAGGAAAGGGAGGTACTTTTTCAGAAAAAAGTGCCTTTGTTGTCGAAGGAGCGTACACGGTTTTGGCGGAACTTAAGCTGGCCAAAAAATTGAAAGTGGATGTTCCGATTGCCAGATCCGTTCATTCTTTACTTTACGAGCAAGCCTCTCCCTTCGAACTGATGGAAGAGCTGATGAGCAGACCGTTGAAAAGAGAAGAATGAGGGTTTCATATGAAAATAACGTTTTGTTTAGTTGACGTACAAATTTTCTTATCGTTTTTTTAGTCATCTTGACAAGTTGTTAAGAGTGAGATATAATTTCTATTGCATTTCTCCTAAGTTGGAGAGAAAAATATCATTTGAAGGGGGGCTTCATGCGTGAGAAAAGCAATATTTTTGGTAGCACTTATGATTTTGGCATTGGGAGTGCTATCGCTCGCAGGAGGCACAGTGAATTACGCGTTGGTCTCGAACATAACGACTCTTAACATCTGGTCCATGTTGGGACCGAACGCAACGTCATGGAATTTTTACGTTGGATTGGTGAAGTACGGCTCTTTGTACACGCTATCCGACGTGACTTACGCCGTCGTTCCAGCTCTAGCGGATGGAATGTGGACGCCGCTTAAAAAGGTTACGGAAGACGGAACGACGATGTACGTTACAACAGTTCACCTTTTGAAAGGTGTAAAATGGTCCGATGGAACTCCATTCACGGCCGACGATGTGGTATTTTCTTACGAAGTACCGTTCAAACTCAAAATACCTGGCAACTGGATGAGCGCTCTTGATCCAACCGTTTTCGCAAAGATCGAAAAGGTTGACGATTACACGGTCAAGATCTACATCCACAAGTTGAGTGGAAAGTTCATCTACGGCGTGCTTCAAAGCACGATAGTTCAGAAGAAATACTGGGAACCGGTTTACGAAAAAGCCCTTAAACAACCAGATCCCGCAAAGTACATGATGTCTTACGGTCCAGTGCTTGATGAACCATCTATAGGTCCATTCACGGTTCCAAAATGGCAAAAAGGTGCGTTCGTCGTCAATGAAGCTGTGAAGAATTACAGCTTCAAAGGTCAAGAAGAGATAGAATACGAAAATGGTGCGGTGCGTTACATCACACCAACGTTGGGATTGGATCAAACCTTCTACGGAAAAGCGGAAGGAAAGGTTCTGCACGATTTTACAGTGGGACCGTATGTGGATTCTATTATATTCAGAATATACCAGAATCAGTCCGCCGCGATTCAAGCGTTGTTGAAGGGAACAGTCGATTTCGTGCTCAATCCAAACGGTTTGCAGAAGGGATTCCAAGCTCAGTTGAGATCTAATCCTCACATAAAAATGGTATCCAACCCCGCAAACGGTTTCAGATACATTGCTTTCAACATGAGACGTTATCCCATGAGTTTGAAAGCGTTCCGTGTGGCTATTGCATATTTGGTTGA
>CAZCZS010000065.1:0-9343 GCA_964503355.1 uncultured Mesoaciditoga sp. | reverse complement strand
TTTGAAGGATGAGATCCCGGATCAGGTCCGGGATGACATCTTCGAAAAAAATTCCCTTATCGCTTGAAAAGCGATGTATGGCTAAAAGCCATTGCTTGTAAAGCTGACGCACAACTTGAGTAAAAAATGTTTGAAACAAAATTTTAACTTGACTTGTTAACATCCAATATGATAAGGTTTATACAACTAAATTTTCGAAGAGGAAAAAATATGATAGATAAATTGTGTATTTCAAGTTTTGAAAAATTTAACAGGAAGCATCACGTTAAGTATTCGCCCGGTGGAGGAGCGAAAGCTTGAACGTGTGCTTCAAATAAGCTAATCCACCGGGCCACATCGAATGAGATGTGGCCCTTTTTCTATACCATTTAAAGGAGGAGATGGAAATGAAAAAAGTTTTTATCGTGATCGTTTTGTTGGTATCTTTAGCGGCGTTGGTCGTGAGTGCAGATGCTTTACAGCAAATAGTTTCATCTGGTTATTTGCGTGTGGGTATGGACGCCGCTGGTTACATGCCATTTGAAGGAACAAACAGCAACGGAGCGTGGATAGGATTTGATGTGGATTTCGCAAATCTTATGGCAAAAGCGTTGGGAGTAAAACTTAAAATAGTACCCACGCGCTGGTCTGGCATTTTGCCTTCGTTGGTCTCCGGGAAGTTCGACATGATAATCTCGGCTATGACCATAACTCCTAAACGAGCGATAATGGTGAATTTTTCCATTCCTTATTTCACGGTTGGACAAGAAGTACTTTACAACACCTATGTGTACAAAAAAGCTCCAACTTTGAAAGAGTTGTTAAGCCAAAAAGATCTCACGATCGCGGTTCAAATTGGCACAACGGGAGAGGACGCCGCGAAAGCCTTTTTCAAAAATGCCAAAATTTTGGAATTCGCTTCAATGGACGAAGCGGCTTTACAAGTGGCTCTGAAGAAGGCGGATATTGCCGTTGCCGATTCAACGTACGTTAGTTACATGTCGAAAAAATACGCACAGCTTTCAAGTATAAATGAAACCTTAACGACAGAAAATTACGGCATAGCGATGAAACAGGGAGAATTCAACTTGCTGAATTGGGTGAACACGTTTATAACTTATGAAAAAGCCAGTGGAGAATGGCAGAAACTCTACGACAAATGGTTCACGAATTACAAACCAAATTCGTGAGGTGGATCGGAATGACGAGAATTCTCAAGAAAATCTCGATCGCGGCGTTTATCGTCGCGATCTTGGGAACACTTTACTACCTTTTGTCCTTACAGTATCCATTTCACTGGAACGTTGTTCCAATGGACTATTTGAAGATGTACTATCTCGGTCTTATGATGACGTTGAAAATATCGTTGATGAGCATCGTTTTCTCATTTGTGATAGGAGTTATTGGGGGAATAATGAAAGTCTCAAAAAGTGAAACCCTTCGAGATCTTGCCGGAGTGTATGTGACTTTTTTCAGGAATATCCCCCTTTTGGTCGTTATTCTGTTGGTTTATTACGGGGTGGGAACGATATTCGATTTTCCAAGATTTTGGGCTGCCGTCATAGCGCTCTCGACCTTTGAAGGAGCTTACATGATAGAGATAATCAGGGCTGGTATTCAGTCCATTCCGAAAGAGCAATTTGAAACGGCTGAAGCGCTTGGTCTTTCAGCGAGAGAAAGATTTTTCGATATAATACTTCCTCAAGCTTTTAGAAACGCACTTCCTTCACTTACCGGGCAATTCATAAGCCTTATCAAAGATAGTTCGTTGGCCTCCGTTATAGCCATAAACGAGTTGACGCAACGTGGAACGCAAGTTGCCACCATGGCTTTGGCGTCGTTTGAAAGCTACATCACCATCGCGGCCATATATTTTAGCCTTACGTATACCTTAAGTTTGATAAGTTCGAAATTGGAAAGGAGGTTGGCCATTCCATGAGTGTTATATCGGCAAAAAATGTTAAAAAGCGTTTTGGAGAACTTGAGGTTCTAAAGAGTGTTTCTTTGGAAGTAAATAAAGGGGAAGTGGTGGTTCTTATGGGACCGTCTGGAACGGGAAAATCCACCTTCCTACGTACCCTCAACTTTTTGGAAATTCCAGATGAAGGGGAGATAATATTCGATGATATAAAAATGAAAGACGATGCCGTCATCTTAAGGCAGGCGAGATCACGAATGGCCTTTGTTTCACAAAGTTATAACCTTTTTCCCCATATGACAGCCTTAAAAAACGTGATGTACCCACTTGTAAAGGTGAAGAAAATGGAAAAGAACGAAGCAAAAGAAAAGGCGGTGGAAGTTCTAAAAAGAGTTGGATTGGGAGACAAAATAAACAGCTATCCAGGTCAACTATCCGGCGGACAAAAACAAAGGGTGGCCATTGCCCGCGCCATCGCCATGCAACCGGATTTGATACTCTTCGATGAGCCAACATCCGCTCTTGATCCAGAAATGACAGCTGAAGTTTTAAAAGTTATGAAAGAGCTTGCCGATATGGGAACCACCATGATAGTGGTAACACACGAAGTGAATTTCGCTCGAGAGGCCGCGGATCGCATAGTTTTTATGTCAGAAGGTATCATAGTGGAAGACTCACAACCACAGGAATTTTTTTCTTATCCAAAAACTGAAAAGGCGGTGAAATTCTTGGCGCGCCTTTCTTGAGATTTTCTGCTGCCTTTTCACTGAATTTTTTCAAGAGGTATGCCACTTTTACAAAGCGGACATTCGTTATCAAGATACGTGTGAGGAATTATCTTTGTAAGAGATATTATCGGCAATCCCTCCATCTTTTCGTTGTCTATCTCTTTAACGACGGTGGCTATCGCCATCGCCTCTGAATCGTATTTTTTTAACGTTTTTATCACTTCTTTGACGGATTGTCCGCTTTCAACAACCCCTTCAACGATTATCAGATTTTTGAAGATCGCCGGATTTAGTCCATGTCCAAACGTCATCGAAGCATCTTCGTTTCTTTCGACGAAGATAAAAGGTACATCCAATTTTCTTGCCACTTCGTAGCCAACTATTATTCCGTTCGTCATTGGAGAAACTATGCAATCTGGGGCAAATCTATGAAGTTTCAGGGCCAATTCTTCTCCTATTTGTTTTGTATACCACGTGTATTGGAGAGCTTTGACAAGTTGTATGCGCGTATCGGTGTGCAGACCGGATTTCAACTCGAAATGTCCGTGAACTATCGCTTGTGTACTTTCCAATATTTCGTCTACATTTATCATTTTAACACCTCCGCATCACTAGCGTGATACAAACTTTGAACGCTGCAAACACGCCTTTATCATATCCCATCTCTTTTGAATTGTCAAATAAAAGGTGGATTGTAGACGATTCTTTTCTCCTTTTTACAGAAAATCGAAATCACTCATCTCGGCGTTGGGAGTACAAATAATCAAGACTTGAACTTTAAATATAAAGATGATATAATCCATTTTAAATTATCGATGTGCTTAAAATTAAAACGAAATTAAATTGTAGCCTTTTAGAAATGAAGGGCAAAACTCAAAAAAGGAGGGGAGTGTATGAAAAAGTTTTTTTTGATCTTTCTTGTGGTAATTGGTCTATCTTCCGCGTTTTTCGCAACGGGAAATTACGGTGGTATCTTCAACTACCTAACGGGTGCGGATGCCAAAACACTTTTTCCAGCTAACGCCACCGACAATCCATCGTACACCGTTTGCAGACACATATTCGACGGGTTGGTGGAATTCACTCCTACAATGAAGATCGTCCCGGCGTTGGCAAAGAGCTGGAGCATTTCGAAAGATGGATTGGTGTACACCTTTTATCTAAGAAAAGGGGTTAAATTTCAAGATGGTACTCCTTTTAACGCACAAGCTGTAAAAATCTTTTTCGACTACGTACTCAACCACAAACTCAGAAGAACATCACTTTACAAACCTTACATAAAAAGTGTGGAAGTCGTGGATGATTACACCGTAGCTTTCCATTTGAATTTCCCGTTCGGTGGTTTTCTTCACACTCTGGCTCATGGAGCGGGTCTTATAGTGGACCCCGCTATGATAAAAAAATATGGCGATAATCCTGGCGAACTTGGCAGACATCCAATTGGAACAGGTCCATTTGAACTCGTTGAATGGAAAGAAGGAGAAATAATAAAATTGAAGGCCAATCCAAATTACTGGAAAGGCAAACCATATCTGGATGGTATCAATTTCAAAGTAATTCCAAACGATATGACAAGACTCATTCAGGTGGAAACTGGCGGAGCTGATTTGACCGTTAGAGTTCCACCAATAATGGTTGACAAGCTTAAAAACGACAAAAGGGTAAAAATAGAAGTAAAACCCAGCTTGAGAGTCATATACTTGGGATTCAACTTGAAGAAAAAGCCCTTTAACGATGTTAGGATAAGACAGGCCTTGAATTACGCTGTGAACAAGAAAGAACTTTGTTCCGTCATAATGCGCGGATTGGCCACTCCATCAGATTCACCACTTTCACCTTTAACATGGGGATATTCTTCAACAGGTGGTTATCCATATAATCCAGAGAAAGCCAAGGAATTGCTAAAAGAAGCCGGTTACGATGCCAATCATCCTTTGAAATTCGAACTCGTTACACCACGAGGTAGGTACTTAAATGATTACGAAACGGCTGTGGCAATCCAAGCCATGTTGAAAAAGGTTAACGTTGATGTCTCGGTAAGAGCGATGGAATGGGGAAGTTATATAAGTTACCTCTTTTCCAATCCTAAACCATCTGATGCGAAATACCAAGTTTTTCTCCTCGGATGGGCTCCGTCTACTGGAGATGCAGATTGGGTGTTGAGACCCCTTTTCTCATCAAAAGAATGGCCACCCTATGGAGACAACAACACCTATTACTCCAATCCACAAGTGGATAAATTGATAGAAGCCGGCATGAAAGAAAGTGATCCCACCAAGAGAAAAGAAGATTACGCAAAAGCTCAAAAGATAATAGTTCAGGATGCTCCATGGGTATTCTTGTACAATTTGCAACAAGCAGTGGCCATAAAGAAAAATGTTCAAGGTGTTGAAATTCTACCTGTGGAAATAGTCTTAGCAAAAAACGCTTGGTTCGCAAAATAGAATAACCTGAATGATTTTTTACGTGTGGGATGTGAACTTTCGCATCCCACATTTTACGAAAAGTTTTGGAGGTGGAGAGTTGAGCAATTTCATAATTAGAAGGCTTATTTTATTGCTGCCGATATTCATAGGAGTTTCGATTCTCTCTTTTTTGATGATGCATCTTATCCCAGGCGATCCGGCACGTATAATGGCGGGACAGGACGCAACATTTGAAGAAATTCAAAGCATAAGGGTGGAGTTCGGCCTGGACAAGTCGTTGCCAGTTCAATACGTGCTTTTCATGAAAGGTGTGATAGATGGAAATTTAAAATCCATAAAAACCCAACGACCTGTGTTAAAGGAAATATTTCCCAGATTTCTGAATACCGTCGAATTGTCAGTTGTAAGTATAGTAATTTCAACTTTTTTGGGCGTGGGATTCGGTATCATAGCGGCTGTAAAACGTAATTCGTGGATCGACAATTTCGTCATGGGTTTTTCCCTTTTTGGGGTTTCGATGCCGGTTTTTTGGTTGGGAATTTTGTTGATAATAGTGTTCTCACTCATTTTGGGATGGTTGCCAGCTGCGGGGAAAGGCGGGATAGAACATATCATTCTCCCATCTGTAACTTTGGGAATGGCAACTTCCGCAATTATAGCAAGAATGACAAGGGCAAGTATGCTTCAAGTGATGAATCAAGATTTTATAAGAACCGCCGATGCATTTGGAATTTCACCAAGAAAGATCGTATACAAATACACTCTCAAAAACGCTCTTATACCGGTTGTAACCGTTATAGGTTTGCAATTTGGATACATGCTCGGTGGAGCAGTTCTAACCGAAAGTGTTTTTGGTTGGCCGGGACTTGGAAGATTCATCGTTGATTCCATATTCGCCAGAGATTATCCCGTTGTTCAAGTTGGTATCATGTTGATAGCCCTTACTTTCGTATTGGTTAATTTGTCTGTGGATATAACTTACGCGTTTCTTGATCCGAGAATAAGACGAAGGTAAGGTGAAAGCATGACGACAAGAAAAACAGAGTCATTTTTCACCGTTTTTAAAAGAATAAGAAAGAACAAGATGGCCATTTTTGGAACTTACGTGGTCTTGGCTTTTGTGTTAATAGCCATCTTTGCTCCATGGATTTCACCTTACAATCCTACCGCTCAAGATTACTCGGTAAGCTTGCAAGGTCCAACGTGGGCGCATCCTTTTGGTACGGATATATACGGCAGAGATGTGCTGAGTAGAGTCATATACGGTGCTAGGATTTCTTTGGGCATTTCTTTCGTAGCTGTGTTGGTATCCGTTATCATAGGAACCATGCTTGGTTCCATCGCCGGCTACTTTGGAGGCGTGCTCGATGAGGTGATAATGAGAACGTTCGACGTGTTTTTGGCCTTTCCAACTATACTCTTAGCCATAGCGATAATTGCCATTTTAGGACCGGGAATTGTGAACATCGCGATAGCGATCGCCGTCTATTCCATACCACAATTTGCAAGGGTATCAAGGGGAACGGTCGTATCCGTTAAGGCCAATGAGTATGTGGAAGCTGCGCGATCTATCGGTGAAGGAAAATGGTCTATCCTTATCAGATACATATTGCCAAATTCCATAGCACCGATAATAATTCAGGCAACTTTGAGAATGGCAACCGCGATATTGAGCATCGCCGGTTTGGGATTTTTAGGTCTGGGTGTTCAACCTCCAACTCCAGAGTGGGGATCCGATTTGAGTCTTGCCATGACTTACATTCAAGTTGCACCTTACCTTGGAATATTTCCAGGACTTGCGGTTTTCTTAGTAACGATGGGCTTCAATTACTTTGGAGATGGATTGAACGACGCCCTCAATCCCAAATTGAAAGATAGGTGATTGATGTGAAAAGCGATACCATACTTTCGGTGAAAGATCTTAAAATTCATTTTGACACTGAAGAAGGAGAAGTTAAAGCCATAGAAAATGTAAGCTACGAATTAAAAACGAACGAAGTGCTTGGAATAGTGGGTGAAACGGGTTCCGGTAAATCTGTTTCCGCTTACGCGATCATGGGATTGATTCCTCATCCACCGGGTAAGATTTTAAAAGGGGAAATACTATTTAGAGGAAGAGATCTGTTGAAAATGAAAGAAGATGAAATAAGAAAAATAAGGGGAAACGATATAGCGATGATCTTTCAAGAACCCATGACTTCTCTTAATCCGGTTTTCACCATAGGCGAACAGATGATAGACATCCTTAAGGCCCACGGATTTTCTAAAAAAGAAGCGAAAATAAAGAGTGTGCAAGCGTTGAAAAAAGTTAGAATGCCGGATCCGGAATTGGTTTTAAAAAAATATCCCCATGAACTTTCCGGTGGAATGAGACAACGCGTGATGATAGCGATGGCCCTTTCTTGTGAACCAACACTTTTGATAGCGGACGAACCAACGACGGCACTGGATGTTACGGTTCAAGCGCAGGTTTTGAAATTACTCAAACAAATGCAACAAGATTACAATTTGAGTGTTCTCCTGATAACACATAATTTAGGTGTTGTGGCTCAAAATTGCGATAGCATAGCCGTTATGTACGCTGGTAACATAGTGGAGTATGGGAGTGCCGATCAGATCTTCGAAAACGCTCTTCATCCATACACCAAAGGCTTACTTAGAGCGATACCGCCTTTGGAAAGCGAAACGGAAAGTTTAAATGTCATTCCAGGGTCGGTTCCAAATCTCCTATTCCCTCCAAGCGGTTGTCGTTTTCATCCGAGATGCGAAAAAGCCTTAAAAGGAAAATGTGATGTGGAGATACCAACACTGAAAGAAGTGAAGTCCGATCCGGGGCACAAAGTGGCTTGCTTCAATCCATATGGGGGTAACGAACGATGAGTTTGGTAGAAGTGGAAAAACTTACAAAAAAATTCAAAGTGTTGAAAGGCGCTGTCGGAAAAAAGGCAGAGATAACCGCCGTTAATGGAATTTCTTTCAAGGTAGATAAAGCCCAAACTCTTGGTCTCGTTGGTGAATCCGGATGCGGAAAGACGACGACGGGAAGGATGATAGTAAAGTTGATAGAACCGTCGTCTGGAAAGATAATCATAAACGGAAAAGATGTCACACACATGAACGACGTTAAATTCAAACCTTTCAGGAGAAATGTTCAGATCGTTTTCCAAGACCCTTACTCATCTTTGAATCCAAGAATGACCATTTACGATATCCTTAAGAGGCCCTTACGAATATTCAAAACAGTGAAAGATAAACACCAAGAGAAGGAAATCATCATGAAGACGTTGGAAAGTGTCGGATTGAAGCCGGAACATATGACGCGATATCCTCATGAGTTCTCTGGGGGACAACGTCAAAGAGTGGCCGTCGCGAGGGCCATAATCACGCGTCCAAATTTTGTGGTTTTGGATGAGCCAACTTCAGCTTTGGACGTTTCCGTGCAAGCACAAATCATGAATCTTCTTAAAGGTTTAAAGTATTCTATGTCTTTAACTTATCTTTTCATTTCTCACGATCTGTCGGTTGTGAAATTCATCAGCGATCAAATAGCCGTGATGTATCTTGGAAATATAGTGGAAATGGCGAGCACGGATGAAATTTTTAAACACCCTCTGCATCCCTACACGAGTTTGCTTTTTCAATCAATCCCGGTTCCGAATCCCAAAAAAAAGGTGAAAATTCCCCAAGATGTGGGAGAACTTCCATCACTTTTAGATCCTCCAAAGGGTTGTCCGTTTTACAGCAGATGTCCGTTTAGAAAAAAGAAATGCGAATTTGAGAAGCCGAAGCTGGTGAAAGTTTCTTCCGTACATAAGGTAGCGTGCTTTTTGTACAGTGACGCTACCAACATGGATTAATATCACTCTTCGATTACGAACACCCACAGATAACGCGGAAACAGTATTAAAAAAGCCACCTGAAGGTGGCTTTGTCAATTTTGTTTTTCCATTTCTTCCCAAAAATGACACGCAACGTAATGATCTGGTCTAACCTCTATCAACGGGGGTTCTTCTTGAGAACACACGGGTTTTGCCAACCAGCATCTTGGATGGAATCTGCATCCCTTCGGAGGATTTGCCGGACTTGGAACGTCTCCTTGTAAAATTATTCTATCCTTTCTTTCTATAGTTGGATCTGGAATTGGATTTGCCGAGAGCAACGCTTTGGTGTAGGGATGCAAAGGATTGTTGAAAAGTTCATGTTTACTGGCTATTTCGACTATCTTTCCGAGATACATAACCACTATTCTATCGCTTATGTGTTTTACAACGTTCAAGTCATGAGCTATGAAG
>CAZCZS010000064.1:0-9611 GCA_964503355.1 uncultured Mesoaciditoga sp. | reverse complement strand
ACCTGATCCGGGATCTCGTTTTTCAAAAGGACTGGATTCCGGCTCGTAGGCCGGAATGACGTTGAGGTCAAAGACTCTGTTCAAAAGCTCGTAGCCCGGAATAACAAAAAAGTGAGGGCTGAAAAGCAAGAAGTAAGTAAAAGCACGTGACACGTGACAAATACAAAAACGAATAAAAAATGGCACTACAGAACTACAAGCTACGCGCTGATTTTCTTTTACTTGTCTTGATGAAAACTTCAAAAGGGGGGTTGAAAGACTGAATTTAGTTTGTTCTAATCATCTTACACGAGCTGAGGATACTTTATAACTTGCAACATTCGTTAAAGTCATCAACTTGTGAAACCGATGTAAAAACTTGACAAGTGTAAAAAAAGGACACATGACGTTTTTGATGTTAAAATAGGTCTTGAATATGTGACAAACTATGAAATAGGTGCGCTTTTTGGAGATGATGAAATTGAGTTTTAAAAAAGATCTCATGTTCTACAAATTCTCAATGTACGGATTTTTGAAAAATTTAAGATTTTTCGATCCGTTTATGGTGCTCTTTTTCAGAGAGACAGGTCTCTCTTTTTTCGCTATCGGAACCCTTTACGCCATCAGAGACATCTCCACGAATATTCTTGAAATACCAACCGGCATATACGCGGACATGTTTGGAAGAAGAAAGTCCATGATCATGGCTTTTATCTCTTACATAATATCGTTTTCGATATTTTATCTCTTTTCGAATTATTATTTCTACGCTTTGGCTATGGTGTTTTTCGCTTTTGGAGAAGCTTTCCGCTCTGGAACACACAAGGCGTTGATACTCGAATACCTCAGAATAAATCACATGGAAGACGTGAAAGTTGATTATTACGGACATACGAGAGCGGCTTCGCAACTCGGCTCAGCCGTCAGTTCGCTGATAGCGGCGGCTTTGGTTTTTTACAGTGGAAGTTACCGTTACATCTTCATCGCCTCGGTTATCCCATATGTTTTAGATTTGATAAACTTGTCAACCTATCCCAAAGAACTGGATGGGGATCTCAATGTGATGAAGAAAAGCGATTGGAAAAAACAGATGAAATCCACCCTGAGAGATTTCATACTGATATTCAAGAATTTCGAAGCGATAAAGGTGGTGCTAAACAGCGCTTCCTTTTCAGCATTTTTCAAAGTTTCCAAGGAATATCTTCAACCTATATTAAAATCATTCGCCCTGTCGATACCTCTGTTTCTCACGATGGACAGCATAAAAAGAACATCTTTAACCGTTGGTGTGGTGTATTTCGCCATATACCTTTTGACGAGCTATGCCTCTCGAAACGCGGCCAAGGTAAGCGGGCGGTTCAAAAATCTTCCAACCGCGGTGAATGTGACGTATTTCATAGGGGCGACTCTCATAGCTTTGGCAGGACTTTCGATGAATTACAGGATTCAGACGCTAGCCGTTTTATCCTTGTTGGTCTTGTACGTTTTACAGAATTTCAGACGTCCAATGAACGTTTCGCTCGTAAGTGATAAGATTTCCCATAAGACCATGGCTTCTGGCCTATCGGTGGAATCTCAGATAACAACCGTGCTCATGGCAATCTTCGCACCGCTTATGGGTGTGGTGGCGGACAAGATAGGAATAGGATGGGCTTTGGCATTTTTTGGTCTATTCATGTTCGTTGTTGGAGCTTTTGTAAGGGTAAAAGAGGTGAAAGTTGCTCGATGAAAAAAAACCCATCCTTTTCACGTTGAATTAGAATGGGTGCACAGTGCTTAAATTATAAATATTCAGAATAGCGGAGTGAATCCCATTTCATCCCAATACTCTTCAGATCTTTGCTGATAAAGTTTGTAAAGCATATCTCTGTGCTCTTTTTCCCACGAAGAAAGTGCTTGCAAGATCTTCTTTGATTCCATGTCATCGACTTTTTCTGAAGCCTGTTTGTAAAAATTCATGAAGTCATCTTCTATGAGATAGGCCATTCTCAGCACGGACAGATCTGAAGCTATATCGTCCACTTTTCCGCCTGTCATTTCGGTTTTTTCTCTTTCTTTGAAAAATTCAACGTTCTGCTTTGGCTGTTCGACTTTGGAGATCGATTCTCCCTTGGAAACGTTCTCAATCAGTTTGTTTATGTAATCCACGTGGCCATCTTCCATTTCGGCAAGCTGTTCGAAAACTTCTTTAACGTTCTGATCTTTGATGGAATTCATCTTTTCCTTGTAGAATTTCATTCCTTCTATTTCTCTTGAAAGTGCGAATTTCAGTATTCCCATAACCCCTTTATTCATGCTCTTCCTCCTTTGACTTTCGAATTTGGTATCCATGATCATTTTATCATTTTTGAGTTGATTTTGCGTATGAAATTAAATTTATAACGTGAGACGATATGGGAAATGAGTTTCATATTTTGGAAATAGGTGGCATAATACTTGGCGATGACGTTGGTAAAGGAGGCAAAAATCGTGAAAGTTATCACTTCGAACAGGGTTATATACACTTTCAGCCCAGATATGGAAGCGGTTGAAAAGATATCACCACATGAGATCGTTGAAGTTGAAACTAAAGATTGTTTTTCAAATCAAATAAAAAGCGAAGAACAACTCGTCAATGAGATCGATTTTTCCAAGATAAACCCCGCAACAGGACCCATTTTCATCGAAGGTGCAGAAGTCGGAGATGTGATTAAAGTCGATATTCTTAAGATAAACCTTCCAAAAGAGGGACACATAATAGTTGCACCAAATGAGGGGGTGTTAGGAGAACTCGTTAAGCAAGCGCGGACTCGGGTGGTAAAAATAGAAAATGGAATTTGCCATTTTAAAGATATCTCCATTCCAGCCAAACCGATGATAGGTGTTATAGGTGTTGCCCCATCTCAAGAAGATGGGGAATATCCAACTGGCACTCCATACAAACATGGCGGGAATATGGATACAAGCGATATAGGCGAAGGTTCTAGCCTTTACCTACCGGTCAATCAAAAAGGAGCGCTACTCGCACTAGGAGATTGTCACGCCGTTATGGGCGATGGAGAAGTTTGTGTTAGCGGATGCGAAATACCTTCGATTGTAAAATTGAAAGTTGAAGTCATAAAAGATGTTGATTTGAAATGGCCAATTGTGGAAACGAGTGAATCTTTTGAGATAATAACGTCGGCAAACACCGTTGAAGAAGCCATAAAAGAGGCAACGCGTTGCGCTGTTGAACGACTTTCAAAGAATTTGGAGCTGGATTGGAACGATGCTTACATGCTGGCCAGTCTTGTTGTGGATATCAAAGTAAGTCAAGTTGTAGATCCAAAGAAAACCGTTAGAGCTTCGATACCTAAATACATCCTTCCTGAAAAAATTCTGTGAAATAGTTGAAATGCAGGTGCCCTTCATTCGAAGGGCACCCAATTATTTAAAAAGCACGTAAGCGCTCAGTGCGCTGAGTTGGATCGTTCCTGAAACTTTGCCAATTGGGCTTGTAGAGGCCACCGCTCCGTTCACGGCTATATTCCATGTTCCAGCTGGTAAGGTTACGGTTTTTATAGTTGTATTGCCGTTAAAGTAAACCACGATGTCAGACCATGAGTCACCCACGGACTCTCCGTTTATTTCATATCCAATCACGCCATCTGGAAGCCCTGAAAGAAAAGTCAAATTATCGTCTATATCTTGAGACGACGTCATTCTAAATGCCAAATGAGCCTTTCTTATGGCTATCAGGCCTTGATAATAATCGTCGATGCTTGCAAATCGTGTGAGTCTTGACCAATCGAATTCGTTTGGAGTTTGAACGTTGTAGGAATTTCCATTTCCGTTTTTCGTTCTTGCAAATTCCACCCCGCCTTGCATGAAAGCCACTCCTTGTGAAAGCATCACAATGGCTCCTGCAAGCTTTTGGGCTGCTATGTCTTCAGAGGCGCTCCACGTCGGTTGAGCCATGGTTATCTTGTCCCATAACGTGTAATTGTCATGACACGTTGAATAGTTGATCGTTTCATTTGGTTCGTCTGCGAACGTATCTGGGAGATCTCCATACGGAACACTTCCAACGATGCCAGATTTCATCTCATTTTGTACATCTGAATTCCAAGCGTCACCGTTTACGAAACCGGTTTTTGTGGGATCATTAGCAGTTCCTATTATCGCATCTCTGAAATATCCGTTGAAAACACCAAGTTGCATTCCGCGTTGATCTTCATAGGTGAACTTGTAACCTGGCGCATTCCATGGCTCGCCGTACAGTAGAACGCCAGGATAAAGAGTGGTTAAAACTTGAACTATGTCTTGAATGATTTTGGGATCGTATAGGTACATCTGATCGAATCTGAATCCCGAAACGTGGTACTCATTCATCCAATATTTCAAAGTATCCAGAATGAGCTTTTCAACCATGTAATTTTCCGTGGCCAAATCGTTTCCAACTCCAGAATAATTCGTTTTTTGCCCATATTCGTTGTAATTGTAGTAATAGTACGGAACCGCAGCTGAGTATGGAGTCGTCACGTACGACGTGTGGCTGAATGATATGTCCAAAATCACGCCTATTCCTTTTGAGTGTAAAGCTTCTATCATCTGCTTGACTTCATCGATGGTGTTTGCCGGATCATCTGGAGTTGTGGAATATTTCGGTTCCGGTACCATGTAAAGATATGGAACGTAACCCCAATTGTATCCAGGATTTTGTGGATCTTCGTAATCTTCTATAGGCATAAGTTGAACGTAATTTATTCCGAGTTGAGCGAGATGATCCAGGCCAGTTGGCACTCCATCGTAAGTTGTACCCGTTTGTGTAAATCCCATGTATGTGCCTTGATATTGAGATAAAACTCCAGAATTTGGACTGTCCGTGAAATCCTGTACGTGCAATTCGTACACGATGGCATCAACCATGTTACCTGGAAATGGAGCTATATCATCATTCCAGTCAGATGGATCGGTCTGGATGAGATCAACTACCATGGATTTGGTATTTTCGGCATTTGCGGCTTTAGAGTATACGTCGGGAGCTGTCATCCACTCGCCGTATCTATGGTAAGAGTATTCGTAGTACACTCCATTCAAATCTCCCATAACGCTTGTCGACCATACTCCTTGGACATTTTTTGTCATGGTGTATGTCGCGTAGGGAATCGCGTCATTTTCATTCTTGAAAAGCAGAAGAACTACTTTATCACAAACTGGAGACCAGACTTTAAACGTAGTTTGATAAGGCGTGTAAATCGCGCCAAGTTGACCATCGTAATGGAAGGCGGAATTGTTAAGCGCATATCGTGCGTAAACCGTTGACGTTGCGAATCCGTCTATCTTTAAAACCATGGGACTTGCCACGTCAGAGGGTTTCAAAGGAGTGGAAAGATTTACGGTTATGTAATCGGAGATTCCGGACAAGCCAGTATTCGCATCGACAACTGAAGAAATGGGAATGTTGTGCCCGTTAACGCTGAATTTGAACTGCGAAAGATCTGAAGTGTCAATTTTGGAATTAAGGCTGGCGTGAATTTCATTCATCTTATCCAGATACGCCATTATGACTTGATGAAGTGTCTGAATTTTAGCAGCTTTAGCGCTTACAGAGCTGTCCAAAACGTTGAAATAAACAACGACGATGGTTGCTTGAGGAACCGTTACAGTACCGTTATTGGGAGAGTAATAACCTCCATATCCGCCGTTGAAATAATATTGTGTTAAACTCGCGGGTTGCGTACTCCATTTGGCTTGAGGAGTTATTTTAAATCCATAGACGCCGGCCGAATCGTTTGTTGGCGATCTTGTTATGGTTGCGGCGAAAACAGCATTACCAATATACGTCATTGTGGCAAATTTCCAATTGTTTATATCAGATGCGAAATACCACTTCATAGTTTCTTTCGTCGTATCGCCAATGCCTACATCTGAGTTTCCTCCAGATGGAGAACCACTTGCGATAGATGGATTGAAATAAAACGTGACATTTCCCGCTTTGACCGGTATGTTCCCATAATTCGCATTGGAAGCAGGCCCGCCATACCATACAGTTTGAGTTCCAGTCCATTCTACTATCTTGTACTGATATTGACCAGTCGTGGAGGGTAACGTCATGTTGAGTGTGTAAATTCCAGAAGAGTTAGGCGACATTTTGTAATTGGAATTTCCAACGACGTTTTGCCAGCCGTCAAAATTTCCAGCGACGTAATATGTGGGAGAAATCACAGGATGAAGTGTCACAAGGCTTTTCAAGACGTTAAACTCGACCACCACTTTAGACGCTGCAACTGAAAGATAAAGAGAACCATTTGATAGTGAACTCGTATCATTCCAAACAACACCGTTATAATAATAAGGTGAAGATGCCCAATTGTTGTTTGGCGCTATTTTGAATTCGTAATCGCCAGCCGAAAAGTTTCCCGTGAATGTAGCGGCGAAAATGCCATTTCCAATGTATGACATTTTCGTTGCGTTCCAACCGTTCAAATCTCCCCTGTAATACCACGTCATCGATTCTTTTGAAGTGTCACCTATTCCCACAGCTTTGCTTGGATCTGTGGCGATAGATGGATCGAAATAAAAGGTTACAGTTCCCGATTTAACAGGGATGTTAACGTCAGCTGGTCCTCCATACCACGTGTTGTTGTAAATCACCTTGTATAATTGCTGACCTGTTGTAGAAGGAACGTTCGTGGTTAAAGAATAGATACCGCTAATGGGATCGTATTTGAATTTGTACGCCTTTTCCTGAAAAAACCAGCTGCTGACAGTGCCCATTAAATAAACGGAGGTGATGTTCGTCGCTTCAACGTCGATTTTTGAATTTAAAACGTGAAATTTTATGACTATGGTATTTGAAGGTGTGGCAATGGAAAAATTTCCGTTTTTCAAGTAATAAGCTCCGTAAGAGCCGTTGAAATAGTAAAGCGTTAGACTCGCGGGTGTGGTGGAAAAAGTGGCTTGTGGAGTTATTTTAAATCCGTACGTTCCCGGCTCAAAAACGCCGGCTGTTGCCACGGTCGCGACGAATGTCGTACCGACTGCCTGCATCTGTGAAAAAGTCCATCCGTTTACATCCGAAGTGAAATACCAATTTCTACTTTCTTTCGACGTGTCTCCGATTCCGTAAGATGTGAATGGTTTCGCCAAAGATTGGTTGAAATAGAAGGTTACCGTTCCACTTGTAACTGGAATCGGTTGGTGGCCGTATTTCAAGATCTTACCTTTGTACACTTGCTCTATTACGTACCGATTTGTGTTGTAAACAGACGTGGAAGGTGGATTGGGAATCTTAGTGGTGAGTGAGTAAATTCTGTTCACAGGATCGTAGCTCATCTTGTAATTTGAATTCGTTGCCCAATTCGTGAAATCTCCCACGACATATGTTGGAGTGGCCGTCCATCCGTTTTGAACTGTGAAGTCTACGGCTTGACTCAGTGTTTCAAGGCCGTACTCGTTGGCGGCTTTTACGGACAAAGTGTAAGAACCATCGCTCAGAGGTCCTATTTTCACGATCGTTGATGATGTTGAAAGCAGCGTTTGTGAGTTCAAATAAACGGTGTAAGTGCTTGAATCACCAACGAATTTGAGCGCAAACGTTGAAGGAACTGTTGAATTGGCAGATGGACTCACTATAACAGGTGTTTGTGGATAAACTGGTGGTATCGTGGTAGAGGTTGATGTTGTCGTGTAGGAAAACAACGTGGAGACACCTGAATTCACACTGAATCTCATCAAACCTTCATATGGAACGAAATAAAAGACAAGGGACATCACCGGGCCATTCAGAGTAATTTTGAGAACGTTGTCGTATACGTGGTTTCCAAGCTTCATTTGAGATATGTAGGTGACATTTCTTGAATAAAGATTTGAAAACTCGTCTTTTTCGTTCAAACGTGGAGTAATGAAGCTTTTAAATGAAGGTTTATCGCCGTAGACGCTGTTGAGAACTAAGAGGGGATAAGGCGCGAAATTTTGAACGTACACTTTTCCGTTTTCAACCAAAAAGGAAAGATGAAGTTCAAGATCGGCTTGTCCGGCAAAAGCATAGGACACGTTCACCGTGTAGGTTGTTGTCCCATTTGATGTTGATTTTTTATATGTTATAACCTCGTTTACCGGAATCAATGAACTCGTTGAACCATTTGCTTTGAAAGTTTTTATGAAGTTCAAAAGTGAATAAGACTTGCTCTCAAACGCTTTCGATTTTTGAGATTGAGATCGTACAGAGGGAGGAGCGTTTACGACGGCAAACGAGTTCGCCGTTTTCATTGGAAAGTAGTTTTGCCCAACGAAGATGGATTTGGATTTTGAAAAAGATTGTCCCGCGGAGTTGTAGGCGCTTACCATGTAAGAGTAAGTATGACCGGGATTAACGATATCCGTGTAGGAATTTTCATCCGCGCCTAATGAAGATATAAGGGTGTAGGCTTCATTTGAATTTGAACGTTTCCATATGTGAAATCCCACAACGTTTGTCGAGCTTTCAGTCCATTTGAGAATCACGGAATATGTGTTTGGTGAGTTCAAGGAAACCGTGGGTGGAGTTGGTTTGATGACGACTTTGAGCGTCGTTGCAATGACGGTGTTTGAAGTCGCACATCCGTATTCATTAGACGCAACCACGAAGAATTTATAAGTGGTTGAGGATTTGAGGCCTTTTACATCGTAAGCGGTTGCCGTACCGCTTAACGTTACAAGAGAAGAAAAGTTTATCGAAGTAGCGCGATAAATCGTTATGGCAGTTGCATTTTGCGAATAAGTCCATTTTAAAGCGATCGTGTTCGTGGAAACCGATTCGATACTCAAGGTAGGTGTCGAAGGAAGAAGATTTTGAGTTGTGGCCACCACAGTGTTAGACGTGGCTCTACCGGATGGATTGGTTGCGACAACGAAGAATTTGTACCTCGTCGATGGTGTGAGTCCATTCACCACGTAAGACGTCGCATCTGACGAAAGCGATGCAATTTGACTGAATTCATTAGATGTCGCAGAATAAACATCTATCGCCGAAGCGTTCTTCGATTCGCTCCACGCCAAAGAAACAGAATCCGTTGAAACCGATGTGACCTTTAAAATCGGCGTCGATGGAAGAGGTGGCTTGGGAGGTGTCGGAATGGATTGAGTGGTCGCCGTGACCGTGTTGGATGTGGCTTTTCCAGATGCGTTCGACGCCACAACGAAGAATTCGTAAACGCTCGCCGGTTCAAGGTTCGTCACCCTATAGAATGTCGCGCTTCCGGAAAGTGTGACCACCGCACTGAATCGATTCGATGTGGCAGAGTACAAAGTTATGGAGGTGGCATTCGTCGATTTGGTCCATTGAAGAGAAACAGAATCCGTTGAAACCGATGTGACGCTTAGAGTCGGTGTCGATGGCAACGGTATCGCCATCGTTGTGAAATGCCATGTGTCACTCGTCGCAACTTTCCCAGCTTTGTTGACGGCCACTACCCGCCAGTAGTAGGTTGTGGAATAATTCAATCCGCTTATCGTCATTTGCGTTTTATCCGTTTGTTGATAATACGCTGGAGTTGTTGACGTGCCAAAATAGACTTTGTAGGTGATGTTGGAATTCGAAGCGTGTTCGCTCCATTTCAAGTTCACGCTTGTCGAGACGTTCGTCGCTCCGTCGGTTGGAGACAAAAGTGTTGGTGGAAGTAATTTTGGAT
>CAZCZS010000063.1:0-9670 GCA_964503355.1 uncultured Mesoaciditoga sp. | reverse complement strand
AGTTTAGAGGGTGGAGTTTTGCTCCAAACTCCACTTTACGGTGCGGATGGAAACGTGTACGCCGTTGCCCTGGGAAATATTTCTTTGGGTGGAGCTGAAACGAAACAATCCGTTTCCCTTCAAAAAAGATATACCCTCGTCGGGACGATACCCAACGGTGCCATAGTTCAAAAACTCATCCCGTCTCAAATAATAAAGAAGAACACCATCACCCTTTTATTGAACAGGCCTGATTTCATCACAGCGGCACGCGTTGCCCAGGCCATAAACGAAAAATTCAACGCCCATCTTGCCAAAGCCCAAGACGCGGCCGCCATAGACGTTGAAGTGCCTCACGTGTTTCAGAACGATCTCATTGACTTTTTGGCCATAGTACAACAGATCCAAATTACACCCAACATACCTCAAGAAATAGTGATAAACGAAAGAACCGGAACGGTGATATTCGGAGGGGACATACAGCTACCGGATTTCACGATGAGTTATGGAAATTTTTCCATTTCGGTGACGAACGGTCGCGTGTCAAGTGGTGGGACTAAAACCACGACGAACACGATAGCCAATTTGATATCCGCTTTGAAGGCGCTGGGAGCGACGCCACAAGACATCATTTCCATAATAGAATCTCTTCATAAATCTGGGATAATTCAACAGAATGTGGTGATAATGTGAGCCTTTCACCGATATCTTTACTCAGTCAAAAAGATTTAAGTGGCAAAGACAAGAAAGACAAGATAAAAGAAGTCGCGCAACAATTTGCCGCCGTTCTTGTGTCCCAAGTATTTGACGAAATGCAGAAAAATGTGTTAGAATCATCTCTCATACCACAAAGTTCAGCGGAGAAATGGTACAGGCAATGGTTGATGGATATATACTCGCAACAAGCGGTAAAAACATCGTTCAAACCGTTGAGCGATATGATAGCCAGACAATTGGCGAATAACGTGTACAAAAAGTAGGAGATGATTCTTTATGCTGAAAAGGCTCGATGAAGTTGCCGAAAGGATCAAATCGGCAAAAAAAGTTCTTGTTATGGGGCACATCAAACCAGATGGAGACGATATAAGTTCCGTGGCAAGCATGGTGGTGATGTTGAGAAAGCTTGGAAAAGAAGCCGAGGGCTGCATCGCTGACAACATTCCTTGGTTTTACAAGGAAATACCACATGTTTCCGTGATAAAAAATGTGGAGAAGCTAAGGGATTACGAGTACGATACATCGATCACGGTGGATGCATCAGAAATATCGAGAATAGGAGATTCTGTGGAACTTTTGCACGGGAAAAAGCCTGACGTAACGTTGGATCATCATAAGACGAACGTTGGTTTCGGTGAGTACGATTTTTACGATCCGAACTACGCCGCAACCGCGGTAATAGTGTACGAAATTGGCAAATTGCTTGATGTTGAATACGATGCCGATTTGGCGGAGATAAACCTCTTGGGCATAGCGACGGATACCGGTTTTTTCAAGTACTCAAACACGGATTACAAAGTCTTCGAATACGCTGGAGAACTGGTTAAAAAAGGAGCCAACATACAGCATATAGCCTCCGCAGTTTTAGAGCATAAAACTCTAGACGAAATAAAACTTCAATCCGAAATGATAAACACTTTGAAAATAGAAGAAGACGGAAAATTGGCTTGGGCTTACATTTCAGCTGACATGTTCAAAAGAAACAACTGCACGGACGAAGACGCTGGGGGATTTGTTTCGGAAATAAGAGCTTTGTATGGTGTGGAAGTGGCCATCCTTTTCATAGAGTGGCCGGAAAATCAAGTGAATATTTCATTTCGGTCGAAGAATTACGTAGACGTTAGCGAAATAGCCCTTGCATTTGGCGGAGGTGGACACGCACGGGCTTCCGGATGTAGTTGTCCAGGTGAAAAACTTGAAGATATGATCGAAAGGGTTATAACGAAAACGAAGGAAATTCTCAAAAGATATTGAACAAAAAGATTCACCCCGAAAGGGGTGAATCAAATTTCTATTTCAAGTTGAATGGGGGCATGATCGGAACCAGGTACATCGGAAAGTATTGTACTCTTTTTCACTTTCTTTTTCATTTCTTCGTTAACTATAAAGTAGTCTATTCTCCAACCTATATTTCTTTCACGAGCTTTGAATCTGTAAGTCCACCACGTGTAATGTCCACCATCTTTCGTGAACATTCTAAAGGTATCCACATATCCATCGCTCAAAAATTCGTCCATCCATGCCCTTTCCTGAGGCGTGAATCCGGCATTACCCTCGTTTTGTTTTGGATTGGCTATATCTATTTCTTCATGTGCAACGTTGAAATCTCCACATATTACAACGTCTTTTTTTTCTTTTAAATCGTTAAGGTACTCGTGAATCTTTCGATCGAAATCGATCTTGAAATTCAAGCGTTTTAATTCGTGTTGGGAGTTGGGAAAATACGCATTTACCACGAAAAAATCTTCAAACTCGAGGGTTATAACCCTTCCTTCAGAATCGAAAAGCTCATCACCGATACCGTAAATGACCCTTTGAGCTTTAATTCTTGTGAAAATTGCAGTGCCGGAATAACCTTTTTTCTTTGCCGAAAACAGGTATTTCTCGTAATTGGGATAATTCATGAGTTCTTTTGGAACGCTGTCTACATCTGCTTTTATCTCTTGAAAACAGAAAAGATCTGCCGAAGAACTTCGCATGAAATCCATTAATCCCTTTCGATAAGCCGCTCTTATGCCGTTAACATTCCACGAAACGAGTGAAAGTCTTTTTGGGTTTTCCATTTTTTCCTCCAGTGTTGATTTTGAAGAACATTCACTCCTTCAATCCCGTTGACGCTATTCCTTTTACAAAGAGCTTTTGCACGAAGAAGAAAAGTAACAAAGCCGGTGCCAACGCTATCAAAGTTCCCGCCATTATAACTCCCCAATCATTTGAAGATTGGTTGCTCATCAGCATCTTCAAACCAACTTGAACGGTTTTCATATCGTTACTGTTCGTGACTATCAACGGCCAAAGGTAGAGATTCCATGCGTAAACAAAATTGATAACCGCTACTGCACCTATCATGGATTTAGAAATTGGAACCAAAATCTGAAACAAAAATCTCATTGGGCCCGCTCCATCTATCCTAGCAGCATCTTCCAAATCTTTTGGAATGGTTAAAAAATGTTGTCGCATTAAAAATGTACTAGTTGCACTCGCGAGAAACGGTACCGTTAAAGCCCAAAAGGTGTTAACCCAATGAAGCGTCCTCATCAAACCAAAGAGTGGAACAACCATGAGCAATTCTGCTGGCATGAACAAAGTCAAAAACAGTATTCCGAACAATATCTTTGAGCCTTTAAACTCGAAATTGGCAAATGCATAACCGGCTAATACACCGAAAAAAGTTTTTCCAACCATTATTATTGAAGCCATTATAAAGCTGTTCAGCAAAAAACGTCCCATGTTCACGTTCTGGAAAACTTTCAGGTAATTTTTAAAATAAAACGTATGAGGGAATATCTTCGGAGGGTAAGAGAAAACCTCCCCGGGTGTCTTCAAACTCATCGTTATGGCTAACAATATCGGCATCAAAATCAACAGAGACATCAATATCAAAGCGATTTCAACGACAATTGTTCTAATCGTTTTTCTGGTTTTCTTCTTCATCTATAATGCACCGCCTTTTGAACGAACTTGAAGTAGATCACCGTTACAATTGCCATCACGATTATCAAAACGACAGATTCAGCGGAAGCCATTCCTGTTCTGAAGTATATAAATCCGTCTCTGTAAAGACGATAAATTAACGTCGTGGTTCTGTTGCCCGGCCCACCTTGAGTCATTATGTCTATAATTCCAAAAACCGTGAAAGTCGTGAATATTATGTTCATTATCACGAGATAGAAAGTTATCGGTGATAACAGAGGAAGCGTGATCTTGAAAAATCTTTTCACAGCTCCAGCTCCATCTATAGTTGCAGCTTCGTAATAACTTTTTGGTATTCCTTGCAATCCAGATAAGAAGAAAATCACGTTAAATCCTAAATTTTGCCATACGGTTGCAACTATTATGGCTATTAAGGCTGCCGGATACGTTGTCAACCAGTGAGACTGAATTCCAAAGAGGTTTAAAAGCGTATAACTCACGTAACCCACAACGGGATTTAACAAAAACGCCCATAACATCCCAGCAATAGCTGGAGAAATAGCGTAAGGAGAGAAAACAATCGTTCTGAATATACCTATTCCTGGAACTTTCTCGTTTAACAACAAAGAAAAGAGAAGGGAAATTGTAAGACCTATACTTATGGTTACGGTAACAAAAACAAGAGTAGTCCAAACTTCTTGAATGTAACTTGTTGAAGTGAAAAGCAACTTAAAATTTCCAAGTCCAACGAATATACTTCTGTTTCCAAATGGGCTAACACGGTAAAAACTCTTTTGAAAAGTTAAGAAACCTGGAAAATAAATGAAAAGACCTATGATCAAAAGTGTAGGTATAAGTAAAATGTATGGGACGATTTTTCTCGACAAGTTGCTCACCTCGCAATATTTTAAACAGTGGGGTACGTAAAGTGCCCCACTGTTTTAATTGATTATTGATAAAGTGAATTGTACTCTTCTAAAGCTTGATTTGCTTGATCCTGTGCCCATTTCAAAGCTTGAGCAGGAGTCATCTCATGGTTGAAAGTTTTGCTCAACGCTTTTTCGATAATGGCTCTTATCTGTGGGAATGGACCGGCTATTCCTCCACGTGTAGCTGGAGTTACATTAGACATGAGAAGTTGGAAGACAGTTGTAAGATACTGCGGGTATTTCGCATAGAAACCTTGATACATCATTTTCGTGATCGCATTTTTGTTTATCGGGAAGTACCCCGTTCCTTCACTCCATTGCATTTGTTGTTCAGGTTGTTCCAGCCACTTTATAAATGTCCAAACTGCATTTTCTTTCTGGGTGTTATGGGTGTTGATCATCCATAAACTTGCTCCACCTATTATAACGCCTCCGTACGGAACACCATCTGGATGTGGAAGAGCCATAACGCCCAGTTCAAAATGACCTTCTTTGGCCTGTGCGAGCATCATACCAACATCTGATGTTGAATCAAGAAGCATTGCGGCCTTTTGAGAAGCAAAAATTCCATTTGCATTATCCCATCCAGGACCGGCGTTTATCATGACTCCAGATTGGATAAGATCGTTCCAGAATTTGAAGATTCTTAAACCAGCCGGGCTGTCAAAAACGGCTTTTGTCGCTCTTCCTGCCCTTCCATTTTCGTTGTTGAAAAGAAGGGCGTTTTGAACTGCCATATACTGCTCGAAGAACCAACCTATAACACCTGCAGTGAATCCATATTGGATTGTATGACCATTTTTATCTTTCACTGTCAACTTTTCACATACTTTTTTGAACTGACTCCAAGTTGTAGGAGGATCGTTGGGATCCAGACCAGCTTTTTTGAAAAGCGTCTTGTTGTAGTAGATAACAGGATTAGATGAGTTGAAAGGTAAGCTGTAAAGTTTTCCGTTTACGGTGTAATAACCACGAGCTTGAGGAATGAGTGTGTTCACATCAAATGTTTTATCTTGATCTATGAACTTTTGAAGTGGCACTATTATTCCACTATCTATCATCATCTGTGTCCCGATGTCATAAATTTGAACCAAGTCTGGTGGATTACCACCTTTAACTGCCGCTATCGTTTTACTTAGCGTTTCGCTGTAAGATCCTGCATAATCAGCTTTGACCACTATGTTCGGATGAGTAGCGTTAAACTCGTTAACGAGTTTCTGAACCATTTGTCCCAGTGGACCGTTCATCGCATGCCAGAATCTGATCGTCACAGGAGCTGCTACCAGCAAGGATGCGGCTAAAATCAGAATGGAACTTACCAACAACACCTTACGCCACATGAAAAACCACCTCCATTTTTATTTGACGCCCTTTGGGCGTGCTTCTATGTAAACATCCTTTTAATAACACATCATTTTTTCCCATATGTGAACAATTTAAACTGTAGATTGATAACTTTTATCTTCTATACGATTGTCCACTCCAAACCAAGCTCTTTCAACTTCTCTCTAGTGGGAATACCATCTTCATTCCATCCTCTGGCTTCGTAGTACTCATCGAGCATCGCATCGTAATGCTTTATAGCGCTTTCAGGAACGCTCGCGTACTTCCCGAATTCAGGAATTCTCTTCACCCTTTCAGGAAGTTGATCGTCTTTTCTGGTTATTCCCTCCCTAACGTTGAACATTCGTTGCAAATTGTACACCCTTTCTCCTATTTTTAAGAGCTCTTTTCCATCTACTTCCCAACCGGTAAGATAAGAAATTTGAAGTGCCAAATCATCTGGAGTTAATCCCGCGTAAATGTAAAACTTGCACAATCCAATTACGTCTGGAATTATTCCAAAATCATGCAAAATCTTGGAGGCTTTTCCCTTACCTTTTTCTTCAAATCTGTCCACTTCAGTTGGGGGTCTTAATCCGTATGGAACCAAGCCGAAGTCCACTTTGTACGCATCGTAGGCCATTCCTTCAATGGGATGAATATGGCTCATGCCTATATTACTCGCACCGTAAGTGAGAGCCAACGCTTTTCCAGATCGTGGATCATGAGCCGCTCCTTCCAATCCCTTGACGTGTACGGCTAATTCATTCGCTCCTTTTCCTATTTTTTCCGCCGCCCTCATGACGCCATCTGCTAATATGTTTCCTATTCCTTCTCTTTTCGATATCTTTTTTATCATTTCGATGGCCGCATCCATATTTCCCCATTCCATGTCAAGTCCATCTAAATCTTTTTGAGTAAGCAAACCTTTTTCGTAGCAATCCATCGCGAACGCTATAGCGGCTCCAGTTGAAATGGTGTCCAAGCCGTAAGCGTTGCAAAGGTAAGAAGCGTGAACCGCGGCATCCATATCATCGTTCATTATGAAAGCCGTGAATGCGGAAATGGACTCGTATTCACTGCCTTCATGTGTTGGGGTTTTCCATTTTCCCGAATCCACCTTTGCTATTCTTCCACAAAATAGTACACAACCTTTATAGCATCCGTGTGAAGAAACCAGATTGTATTTTTTGAAATGTTCGTAAAGTTCTTCGCCTTTTCCCCAAGAATTCGATCTCCAATTTTTCGTCGGCCAATCTCCAGCTTCGTCACACTTTCCAAGATCTCCGGTTGTTCCGTTGAGTTTCATTCCGAGGTTGTCTGGATCGCTTAAAAGTTTTTTTGATGATTCACGGCACGCCTGGTAAAATTCATCTCTGTGGGCTATAGGTATGCGCTTTGAACCTCTCACGGCAATGGCCAACAAGTTTTTCGATCCCATCACGGCTCCTGCTCCCGTCCTTCCAGCAGCCCGTGAACCATCTCCAAACATGACACTTGAATAAAGAACTTTTTTTTCACCGGCTGGACCAATCGAAGATATTTCAAAATCATCACCGAGTTTTGCTTTCAAAATTGACGTTTTATCGTACGAAGTTTTTCCAACCAACTCTTTTCCCTCAACGAATTTAACATCATCTTCATCTATCACAACGTAAATTGGAGAATCCGCTTTACCTTCAACGATCATCAGATCGTAACCCGCTTTCCTTAACATCGGGCCCCAATCACTTCCGCTTCTTGATTCGCCCCATATGTTCGTCAATGGAGATTTGAAACACAAGTCAACACTTCCGGAACCCGGAGCGGCTGTGGCAGTTAGTGGGCCGGTTGCAAAAACGATTTTGTTCTTTTCACCTAGGGGATCTATTCCTCTTTCCAATTCTTCGTAAAGAATTTTAACCGCAAGACCAGCTCCTCCCAAATAAGCGCGTGCATCTTTTTCGTCGATGGGCTCGGTTTTAAAACTCTTATCCGTTAAATTCAATCTTAAAATCTTTCCCGCGTAACCGTTGAGAATGCCCATGTTTTTCACTTCCAATGACGACTTCCAAGACGTTTTTCGAGTGCTTCTCTTCCTTCATAAGCCACTTCGAAGAACTCTTCAAGATTTTTCAAGGTGGCTCTTCGAGGATTGTAAGCGGACATTGAATACATCTTTTCCGCTCTTTCCAAAATGTACTTTGACACCATGGGAATATCTTCCTTTTTCATTCCGTACGACTTCAAATCTGTCGGCATATCAACGTCTTCCATAAGATCAAAGGTTGCTAAAATGGCAGCCTGGGCAGCCCTTTCGGTTGACATGTGCGAAGTATCCACACCCATTGCCTCCGCTATCAAAGCGAGTTTTTTCTTTCCGTAATCGCTTGGAAGGTTGAACCAGTAAACGTAAGGAAGTAAAACCCCACAAGCCGCACCATGAGGAATGTTGTACTTTGGAGATATTCCTTCAGAAGCTGCATGGCCCAACGTGGCGGGTCCAGCTACCCATGGAAAACTTATCACAATTCCTCCCAAAGTCGCAGACATCGCCATATTCCATCGTGCCTCCAAATTCGTTCCTTCATGGTAAGCCGCTCGTATGTTTTCAGCCATGAGCTTTATTCCCTGAAGGGCAAGCGCATCCGAGAAAGGATTAGCCTGTTTTGAAATAACACCTTCAGCACAATGACTCAACGCGTCAAAACCTGTGTTTGCCGTTACACGGGGTGGCAAGTTGATCATAAGGGATGGATCTATCACAGCGTATTCCGCTAAAACCGGATCTCCGGTTATCCATGTTTTTGCTGTTCCTATGTACTCTTGAGGCACTATAACGACGGCGGTGTTGGAAACTTCACTACCAGTTCCAGACGTTGTAGGAATGAGAATTTTTGGCTTTGAGGGTGGAAGTGCTCTTGTACTTGGCGCAAGATAATCATCTATCTTTTCTTGCCTTCCAGCAAAACACGCCGCCATCTTGGCTCGGTCCAAACTGCTTCCTCCCCCTATTCCAACTATCAATCCATAGTCTTTTTTTGAAGTCTCTTCGATAACTTTGTGTACTTGGTCCAAAGTTGGCTCGATCGCCTCGGGAGCGTACACATCAACTTCAAACCCGTGTGATTTAAGCGAATCAAGAAGTTTGTTTATCAAACCGAGATCGTACAAGGCTTTATCCGTTATAACTATGGCAGATTTGTTCTTCGCGATCTCTTGAGCAACTTCTCCGCTTTTTTCAATGGTGTTCATACCAAAGAGCATCTTAGATGGCAATCTGTACTCGTCGTTTCTGCTCAGCCAATGCGACAAGAAAAGAGCTTCTTCCATTTCCACACGCCTCCTGCTTTATAAAATGAAAGAAACCACACCAATACTTCTGGGTGGTTTCTCTTATTCTCTCCACTCGTTTGTGAAATTATACCACCATTCGTTTAACATGTCAACATATATTAATTCAAATTAATCTTTGAATACATATTTTTACAAAAAAAATAAGGTGCGGTTGCCACGATTTGAACCCGCCTTGGAAACGAGAAAGATAAAATATCATTCACAAGAGGTGAACCTACATTTATCATGATTTTGAAATCCCTCTTCTTCGTCACTTTCACGCACAAAGTTATTTACTCAAGTTGTGCGTCAACTTTACAAGCCGATGGCTTTTAGCCATACATCGCTTTTCAAGCGATAAGGGAATTTTTTTGAAGTTTTATCAAAACTGACTCGCTCGTTTGTCCATCCTTCAATTCACATCGTGAGGCACGCTCAGACACTCATCCGTGAGTGCTTCGCTTTTTCGACACATCCATGTGTCTCTCAACCTC
>CAZCZS010000062.1:0-9885 GCA_964503355.1 uncultured Mesoaciditoga sp. | reverse complement strand
ACGTTCGTCGCTCCGTCGGTTGGAGACAAAAGTGTTGGTGGAAGTAATTTTGGATGAGGTGTTAAAAAACAACCAGATAAGGAAATGATCACCACGGAAAACATCATAAGAATAAGTGAAAGATTTAACTTCTTTTTCATGCGTTTTGTCCCCCTCTTGAAAATAATGAGAATTCATGGAATGGCGCTTTGAAAAAGCAAATCTAACGCCCGCATCCTCGAATTCATTTTAAATTCTAAGCGTGATTTTCACATTATTTTTCGTAAGAGTAACAAAAAAACAAGAGCGTCCTTATGCAAGGCGCTCTTGTTTGAAATTCATTTGTTATCTTCTCAAAGCGGCTTTTTTTCGCCTTTTTTCAAGCCAACCGATCAATATTGGACTTGCTATGTAGATCGAAGAATAAGTTCCGGTGATAACACCAAAACTCATACCAAAAGCGAATGGTTTCAAAACGGAGCTTGAGAAGAGTAAAAGTATGAAGACGACTAAAAAGGTGGTAAACGATGTGTTTATCGTTCGCGAAAGCGTTTGATTGATGGAAACATTCACTATCTCGGCCATCGGCTTACCGCGCATTTTCTTCAGATTCTCTCTTATCCTCGAGTAAACAACGACTGTATCGTTAAGAGAATAACCCAACAACGTCAACAACGCCGCGACAACTGTGCTGTCAAATCTTATCCAGAACATCGAGTACAAACCAGCGGTTATCACCAAATCGTGCACCAACGAAGCGAGCGCGCCAACACCGAAGGCGAATTGAAATCTGAACGCCATGTATATCAGCAATAGAATGACGGCAACAATGGAAGCCCATGTGGCGGATTTCCTCAATCCAGCCGCCGCGTATCCGCTGACCGTTTGAAACGATTCCACTTTAACGTTCATATTCTGAGCTGCCGCTTCCTTTTCCACCTTTGAAGTCAACTCGCTTTTTTGTTGAGCGTTGAAGAATTCACCAACTGTGATGTTGAAAAGCGCTCGTGTTTGGTTGGAAGAAGACTTCAAATTGTGCAAACGAGAAATGCTGGCAGAGGCGAATTGGGGATCCACTTTTTTGAATATGTCTCTCACTTGAGACGGGGTGATGCTCACATTTGAGAATGAAACGGTCATCGTCGTTCCACCTTTAAAATCAACGCCGAAGTTGAATCCCTTCACGAACATGAAAACAAGTGAAAGTGCTATGACAGCCAATGAAATTGAAATGAATATATACCTTGGTCCAACGAAGTTTATGTTTTTCATCGTCTCTTACCCCCTTTGATGCTCTCAGGTTGTTCCGCGAGAGTGGCGTATTTGTTTTTAATGGTGGGGGCCACCAAATCGAGTAGGTATCTTGAAAAGACCAAAGAGGTGAATATCGTGCCAAGAATACCTATGGTCAAAGTAACCGCAAAACCTTTGATGGAACCTGTACCGAAATAGTAAAGCACGAAAGCCGTAAGAAGCGTGGTAATGTTGGCGTCCAATATGACGGCCGTTGAGCGGTTAAAACCGGCTGAAATTGAGGCTCTTACGGTTTTTCCGGTTCGCATTTCTTCTTTTATTCTTTCGAATATTATGACGTTTCCATCGACTGTGGTTCCAACGGTCAAGATTATACCCGCTATACCAGGTAAGGTTAATATCCCGTGAGTGAGAGCCAACATTCCAAAGACGAAGATGCCGTTGTAAAGCAAGGCCAAGTCCGCCACAACTCCCATCATGCCGAAATAGTAGATGATCATGTAAGCCATCACCAATATTATTCCCACTATACCGGCTATCAAACTTCTACGTATAACGTCAGAGCCGAGAGTTGGCCCAAGCGTTTGTTCTTCCGTCAGCTCAAGCGAAACTGGAAGGTTACCGCTTCTTATGAGTGCCGCCAGCTCCTGAGCCTGATCGTAGGTGAAGTTACCGGTTATTTCGGCTCTTCCACCTTGAATCGCGGTTTGAACGATAGGCGCGCTCAGGACGTAGTTATCCATCACGATGGCCAACGGCTTCCCGACCAGTGCTTGAGTTATTTCGAAGAATATCTTTGCTCCTTTTGAATCAAATGTTAAATCTATCTTCCATCCTCCACGTTGAGTGTTGACAGAAGCGACGGCGTTTTTAACATCGTTACCGGAAAGCTGAAGGGTTCCGGCTCCGACCTGAATATTTTTGTTGACCAAATACCAGTCATCTGTGGCATTTTTCGATCTCAGCCATACCGCACCGGCGTAATTCAGGCCTATTTTCGGTGCCGGCTTCACCGCAGAGGTAACGTGATCCAAAACTTGGGCAAAGTAAAGCTGCGCCTTTTGGCCTATCAAGGATTCCGCCTTTTTTGGATCGCTTATTCCAGGTATTTCGACCCTTATTCCGTTTTCACCAACGGCTGAAACTATCGCTTCGGTGAAGTTGGCGTCATCCAATCTTCTTCTCAAAACCGTTAAAACTTGATCTTTCAATTCAGGTGTTACCTTGGCGCCTTTCATGATGTAGTCCAATCTTGAACCACCTTTTATATCAAGGCCAAGTTTTATGTTCCCAAAGATCTTCTGAGCGAAGTTCTTGGCGTTGGGAACTGGAGGCCACACCATAAAAAACACGGAAAGGAACAAAACCAGTAACACAAAAATCAGTCTAATTTTGTCTGCTCTCATTTTTCAGAAGGGCTTAAACCCTTTCACACCCCCTGCTTCTTTTATTATTTTATGAGATCGGATTTCGATTTTTCGTCGTTGCCATCATCGTTACCTTTGTTACCGTTACCACTTTTCATTATAGATGCAACAGAACGTTTGGTTATCTCGAGATCGTTTCCCGCCGTTTTTATCTTTATGGTCTTGTCCTTGATGTCGGTAACTTTTCCAACTATGCCACCGATCGTTATGACGGTGTCTCCTCTTTTGAGATTGCTCATCATCTGATTGAAGCTCTTGGTACGTTTTTTCTGAGGATAAATGAGCATAAAATAGAAAAGCGCTCCCAACACGACAAGCCATACAACCATGCTTATGGTGCCAGATGAAAAGTTTCCAGCGGTACCCGTTGTGGTTGAAACGGCCTTCTTAGCTGATGCATCCGCGAATGCTACGAAGTTTTCAAACATCATTTCCGTCTTGTTAGACGGTCACCTCCTTCCTGAATTATCTGATTTTTTAAAGATGAAGTTCATTTTGAACTTTTTAAGCCGAGAATTTCTCTTGCCTCACTTGGAGTTGCTATTTCTCGTCCAAGTTCGTTCGCCAATCTAACGACTCTTTCAACGAGTTCGGCGTTCGACTTGGCCAGGACGCCCTTTGAAAGATAAATGTTGTCTTCCAATCCCACTCTCACGTGACCGCCCATCGCTATTGCGTGAACGGCCATTGGAAACTCGTGTCTTCCCACGCCCGCGACCGTCCAAGTGGCTTGAGTGGGAATTGAATCGACCATTCTAACAAGATTTCTTACATCCGCCGGGCACGCGCCGGGCACTCCCAAGACGAAATCAAAATGTAGATGACCGCTTACAAGGCCTTCTTTTACAACTCTTAAGGCGTTGTGAATATGTCCAAGTTCAAAACATTCGAATTCCGGCATGATTCCCTTTTCGGCCATCTTCTTCGCAAAAAGCCTTATCAAAGGCATATCGTTCACGAAGATGTCGTCTCCGAAATTGGTGGTTCCCACGTCCAACGTCGCCATTTCCGCGCCGGAATAGATGGATTGCAACCTCTCATCCGGGCTCATTCCAACAGCTCCTCCCGTGGAAACTTGAATTATCACCTCTGGACAATTTGATCTGATGAGCTCGACAACTTGCTTAAAGATGTTGACATCCTGCGTAGGTTTGCCATCTTTGTCCCTTACGTGTACGTGAATTATGGAAGCTCCGGCTTTAGCCGCCAAACAAGCTTCTTTGGATATTTCTTCAGGTGTAAGCGGAATGTAAGGCGTTTGTTCTCTTGTGACTTCAGCGCCACACACGGCGGCTGTGATGATCAATTTTTCCACGTTAATCATCCCTTTTTCTTTGTTTATCCAACGGAACCACACATGTTCCGCTCGCCTTTGCCACGAGAATAGGTTTTTCTAAAACTTCACACGCCGAGCTTCCGTTTTCCAGTGGCGATATAACTTTGAAAGCTTCAAACACCATCTTTCGAGACGTTTTTCCCACACTGACGATTTTACCATATACCTCTATGTAATCGCCAGCGTGAACGGGATGAAGAAATTCAACCATGTCGTAAGCTCTGAAGAGGCCTTCATCTCCATCGTTTCTTATCAAAAGTTCAGTCGCCACATCACCAAAGAATTGCATCAATTTTGCACCATCTACCAGTCCTCCCGCGTAATGAACATCTGACTCCGAGATGCGCACTCGCAACATGGGAGGAATTTTCCAGTCTTCGTACGCCATACGCTCACTCCTCAAAGATGGATTTGGAAGATTTTTTGTTCATCTCTTCCCTCACTTTTTTTATGAAGTCCTCTACCTTCAAAGCACCGAGATCTTTTCCGTTTCGCATCCTTACAGCCACCGTTTTGTTCTCTTCTTCTCTTTTTCCTATGACAAGCATATAAGGGATCTTTTTGAGTTGAGCCTCTCTTATTTTATATCCGATCTTCTGAGATCTGTCATCGAGTGAGGCTCTGATACCAGCGTCTTCAAGCATTTTGAAGATGCTTTTTGCGTATTCAAGATTCTTGTCCGAAATTGGAAGAACCGTTGCTTGAACAGGCGCTATCCATGTTGGGAAAGCACCAGCATAGTGTTCTATCAAGATGCCGATGAATCGTTCTAGTGAACCATATATAACCCTATGAATCATGACCGGTCTGTGTTCTGCGTTGTCAGAACCGGTGTAGGTTAGATCAAATCTTTCTGGCATGAGAAAGTCCAATTGAATGGTGGCACATTGCCACGTTCTGCCTATAGAGTCGCGTACATGAAAGTCTATTTTTGGACCGTAGAAAGCCCCATCTCCTTCGTTTATTTGATAATCCATGCCAAGATGTTCCAATGCCTTTTTCAAAGCTGATGTGGATGTTTCCCATATTTCATCTGAACCCATGGCATCATCTGGCTTGGTTGAGAGTTCAACTTTGTAAGGAAAGCCAAAGAGTTTATAAGTCTTATCTATAAGATTGACAACTCCCACTATTTCGTTTTCTATCTGATCAGGTGTGCAGAATATGTGAGCATCATCTTGAGTGAAAGCCCTTGCTCTGAACAAGCCGTGAACCACGCCACTTCTTTCATACCTGTGAACGGTTCCCAATTCGCACATTCTCAGAGGTAGATCCCTGTAACTGTGCGAAGAACTCTTGTATATCATTATATGACCTGGACAGTTCATTGGTTTTATCGCGTAATTTTGTCCATCCTTCTCGGTGAAGTACATGTTGTCTCTGTAATGATCCCAATGTCCAGATTGCCTCCATAGCGTTTCGCTCATCACCATAGGGGTGATAACTTCAACGTATCCGGCTTTTCGGTGTTCTTGGCGCCAATAATTTTCCAGTTCCCGTCTCAACACAGTTCCGTTTGGATGGAAGAATATCATACCCGGTGCGACATCGGAGTGAAGCGAAAAAAGATCCAATTGAGGGCCTAGTTTTCTATGATCTCTCTTTTCGGCTTCTTCCAGCATGTGAAGGTAATTTTCAAGATCTTCTTTCTTGTAAAAAGCCGTCCCGTATATCCTTTGAAGCATTTTATTGTGTTCGTCGCCACGCCAGTAGGCTCCCGAAACACTTAACAATTTGAAATGTTTTACGAGTCCAGTGGAAGGAAGATGTGGGCCACGGCATAGATCTGTGAAATCCTTTTGTCTGTACAAACTCACACTTTCAACGTTAAGAGCCTTAACCAGATCTTTTATAAGCTCGACCTTGTAAGGTTGCGCGTGCTCTTCAAAATACCGAATGGCTTCGTCAGGTGACATTTCGAATCGCTCAAGAGGAATGTTTTCTTTCACTATCTTTTTCATTTCTTTTTCTATGTTTTTCAGATCTTCTTCGTTCAAAGTTTGCGGAAGATCTATGTCGTAGTAAAATCCATTTTCGATGGTAGGCCCTATTGCGAATTTCGCACCATCGTACAATCTTTGTACCGCTTGCGCCATTACGTGGGCCATCGTGTGTCTGTAAATTTGAGGAGCTTCGGGAGAGGTGAGGGTTAGAAGTTCTATCGTCTCACCGTCATGCGGAACGTAAAAAAGGTCCACGATTCTCTTTCCTATTTTTCCTCCTATGATCTCTTTCTTATCTTGGATTTCTAATTTGTTGATCATTTCTTTCAACGTGGTTGGCTCTGATTCGTACTCTTTTCCTTTAAACTTTAAAATCACCAAACGGATCACCCCATTTCAAAATCGACTTTTGTTATTATATCATTTTGTTTTGTTTAAAGCCCAACGTGTTTTTGGCCATGTTTTTAAGTGATAAACCACGATGGTGCATGTTTGAATTGAATTTCAAAATGGATTTGCCCGTTTTAAAACATGTGTGATGCGACACGTAAAATGATGAAGAACGTCAACCAAATGCTTCCAAAGATCGACGAAAATTTGTTTGAGTCGTTCAGAAGAATACGTCACTTTATATATCGTTAATAATTCTTTATTGTTTATTTCTTTAATTATTCACCGTTATGATATAATTCAAATGTCATAAAATTAAATCTAGAGGAGGGATTTCAGGTGAAGAAGAATTTGGTTGTTTTGGTAGCCATCTTGATTCTGCTGGGAGCTGCGGGCTTTGGAATCATGGTTGGTTTTACCTACAACACCACTGGCTACGGAGCGATTTCCATTGGGACGTACACAAATGATACGACATTCATTTACGCGGGACTTTCCTTTCCGCTGGGTATGGCCGCAGGTGGCGGGATGAAGATAGGCGATATCTACGCTACCGACTTGGGTACAACCACAAGTGGTAAAAAGATCGGCAAGCTTTCCATAAGTTGGGGAGCTTTAGGAGAAGTTGGAGCGGATTTTACCATTTACAAAACTTTTGGTGTTTTCGCCGGGCCGGCGCTTTTCTTCAATTGGGATAGTGATTTCATAGAAGGAAAAGTGATGTGGTACACGTCTGTCGGATTAGCCTTTTCAAGCTTATCCGGTTTGTATCTGGACACCACTTCTGGAATATTTTATCGCTTTTAACGTTCAACACATTATGTAACCAAGTTTCATATCTTTTCACTCCTCTTCCAAGAGGAGTGATTTTTTGTTATTGCAAGAAGATATTTTTCGTGAGTTGAATGAAAAATCTTGAAACGTGTATAATTCAAAAAAGATGTATTATAATATTGTTAACTCACGTTGTGCGCCAACTTAAAGCCAATGGCTTTTTGACAAGGATAAATTGCTTTTCAAGCGATAAGGGAATTTTTTGAATATGTCGTCCTGGATCTTCTTTTTCTGTCATTCCGGACCAACCGAAGGTCGTTCTGAACCGACCGTAGATCATTAGGTCATCCTGAACTTGATTCAGGATCTCGTTCTCACTTCAAAAGGATGGGATTCCGGGTCGTGGCCTCCCCAATGACGTTGAGATCAAAGACTCCAGCAAGCGCGTAGCGCGTGGCACAAACGCGAAAACAAATAAAAAACGTCGCGTGCACGAACTACGAGCTCATTTTAATGAAAACTCTAATTGGCTCGTTCGATTTTTTTGAGCCGTTCCCAAACGCAAAGTGAGATTTATATTAAAGGGGGAATGATCGTGAAGTTAAGAAGTTTGCTTTTGGTTTTGGTATTTGTCATTTCTGTGACTTCTTTTGCCGCTAACATTTACACCGCTAAAGGAAAAGTGATACCTGCCAAAATATTATCTTACGATGGCGAAGATATTAAATTCGTGCTTCCAGTTGCAAACGTCGTCATAAGTGTGAAAGCCAGTGAAGTTTTAAAAATATCCTTTGACGATGAAACCTCAACTGGAACTGGTCTTATTCTCAAAAACGGTACTAACATCCCTTATGCCAAACTCGAGAATGTAAAAGATGGCAAAGCGCTTTTCACTTTTCCTTGCGGCGAATTGGAAATTAACGACCTTTCAAATATAGCATTTGTCAATTTTAAAAAGGTGGCAAAGTTAGAGAAGATAAAACCCTTTGACTTCATCGTTCACCCTACAACTGGTGGAAGGTTCACGGCTAAGCTGTTATCACTTAAGAATGGTATGTACGAATTTGAAACGAAGTATGGAAAGCTTCGCACACCTTGGCTACAGATAAAAGATATGGAAAAAAGCGAAGAAGTTATGGTTAAAGACGGGGTCCTTATCGCGGGTGGAATGATCATCAATGGAAAGGTGTCAGCGTTTGATGGAAAATATTATCACGTAGTCACGTCATACGGCAAATTCACGATCAAAAACGGTTATGTTTTCTCGATTTCCAACAAAAATGCGACTGATAACGTGAACTTCGACGCTTTTGTGCAACTTACAAACGGTGATCTTATCGCTGGAGAAATTTCCTCGTGGAATCCCAAAATCATAACGTACAAGACTCCGTGGGGAATTTTGAAGTTCCAAAAAGATGAGATCACTGAAATACGCATGAAAAAAACGGCAGGGATTCGCGTTATCACCTCTCCACCAAGGGCAAACGTGAAACTTGACGGAACGTTTATCGGAAAAACTCCCCTTAAATTACCACTTGCGCTTTCAGGAATTCACGAATTAGTCATTTCGAAAGCCGGTTACCAAATTCTTGACAAGAAGATCTGCGCGATTCCTTACATGTTTTTAACGTTAAAGTACAAACTGAAGTATGGTGACGTTTGGGAAAAAGGGGCTCCTATGCCAACCGCGCGGGATGATTTGGCGGCCGTTACGGTGAATAAAACGATATACGCGATAGGTGGCGGAGACGAAAGCAACTTTTTGAATACCGTTCAAGCGTACAATCCAAAGAATAATAGATGGAAAGATGTTTCTCCAATGCCAACTGCGCGAGATGGTCTAGCGGCCGTTGTAAATGATGGAAAAATTTACGCAATTGGTGGAGAAAATAGAAACAATTTTTTGGATACAGTAGAAGTTTACGATCCCCAAACCGATACGTGGTCTTCCGCAGCGGACATGCCAACACCAAGAAATAACTTGGCAGCCGTTGCCTACAAAAACAAGATTTACGCCATTGGTGGTTACGATGGTGATTTCCTTGATACCGTCGAAATATACGATGTTAGGAACGACAGTTGGACGTCGGCCACGCCGATGTTAACTCCTCGAGCTGGTTTGGCGGTCGTTGTTTGCGATGGAAGAATATACGCAATAGGAGGATGGGATGGAGATTCAGAACTTGGAACGGTAGAAGTTTACGATCCACAGACCGGTGTTTGGTCTTCCGCAGCGGACATGCCAACACCAAGAGATGGTTTTGCGGCTGTAACATACGGAGGAAAGATCTACGTCCTGGGTGGATATGCCGCGGAGACAAGTGTGGAGGTTTACGATCCCAAAAGCGATACATGGGCCTCTGTTTCGCCCATGCCAACGGCACGGGTGGAATTGGCAGCAACCGTTTACGATGGAAAGATCTACGTTGTTGGAGGATATGGAGATGGTGAATTGAACACGTTGGAATATTACATTCCCGCCGAAAAAATCTTTCCAGAGCGAACACTTCCAGCATTCAGAGATTTTTCAACCGCCGTTTCAACGCCGATAAAAAATACAAAATCAAAATGAAAGAGGAATTCGGTTTTATTTTTTGACTCATGTTGTGCATCAACTTAAAGCCAATGGCTTTTTAACAAAGATAAATCGCTTTTCAAGCGATAAGGGAATTTTTTGAAGATGTCATCCTGGATCTTCTTTTTCTGTCATGCCGTACCAACCGAAGGTCATTCTGAACCGACCGTAGATCATTAGGTCATCCTGAACATGATTCAGGATCTC
>CAZCZS010000061.1:0-9901 GCA_964503355.1 uncultured Mesoaciditoga sp. | reverse complement strand
AAACGTTGTGAAAATCAAGGTCGGTGACAACCCAACTGATCTACAAAATCAGTGAATGACGATGAGGGTGTTATCATCATTACCTGTGACGTATATCTTACCATTTGAACTGTTCACAGCAATACCTTCGAGAATCTTTCCAGTACTTATATGAGATATCAAGGAATCGTTAACTCCGTTCACAACTTCAACGTCTTTATCAAGCCATGTCGAGATGTATATCATGTTCGTTTTCGAGTTGATATCCACGCCCGATGGGCCACCTCCGACGTAGAAAGTTTTGATGAGCGAATCGTTCTGGCCATCTATAACGCTCATGGTTTTTTCATTCGTGTTCAAAACGTATATCTTGTCCGTTACGGCATTCACGCTTAAATTTCCGGGTTTTCTTCCCACCGTTATCTTCTTGGTAATGGTTCTATTCAAAATATCTACAACGTTGACGACGCTGGAAGAAAAACTGGTCACATACGCTTTTTCACCCGTTGGATCGATCTTTATTCCATACGGTGAATCAACATCTACAGTTGCCAAAATGGAGTTGTTCACACCGCTTATGATGCTTATGTTGTTGGAGGAGAGGTTGGCCACGTATATTTCATTTGTCTTCGGGTTGATATCGATACCTAACGGATGCGTTCCAACTTTTATCGTCGCGATAACCGCGTTGTTCGCTCCATCTATAACGCTTAGCGAATTATCTACGTAATTCGTCACGTATATTCTGTTTGTTGCCGTGTTTACCGCCACACCCTCCGGATTTGAACCCACTGATATGGTCGCGACAACTGTATCGTTTGCTCCATCTACAACGCTTAATGAATTATCTCCGGAATTTGTCACGTATATTTTATTGGTTTTTTCGTTTATGGCTATCGCAACGGGAGATTTTCCGACGTTCAACGTTTTGATCACTTTTCGTGTGAAAGTTGCACTGAAGTCGACATGATCGTTCGTAGTGCTTACAAAGCGTTCCAATGGATCAAACGTCCATCCATCCTTGAAAGGAACGACTGTAACGGTTCCACTCAAGCCATCTTTTGTCCAATATCCCGACGCATCGGTGGTAACCCCTTGGTAGCCACGATCGAAGGAAATCAAAACATCCTTCAACGAATTCCCCAACGTGTCCTTTACATGTCCAGAAATGGTGTAAGTTGTGGCAGGAATTAGAAAACAACCTGTGAGAATTAACACCACCATAGCGATGGAAAGCACCATGGCGATCAGTTGGTATTTTCTCATTTTTTACATCCTCCCTCATTAAAAAATTCTCATGTGAGAAGTTTGAGATTGTCATTAACATTAAATACATACTTTATTATATCATTTTTCTAAAAAATAAAAAATATTTGTAAATAAAAAAAGAAGTTGCGGATAAATTCCGCAATAACGAGAAAGTGAGGGCTAATAAGTAAAAGCGCGTGACAAATACAAAAACGAATAAAAATATCACCTATCATAAACTACAGGACTACAAGCTACGAGCTGATTTTCTTAAAAGTTTCCTCCTCGCTTGAAAAGCGATGTATGCTTGAAAGCTATTGGCTTGTAAAGTTGATGCGCGAGTTGAGTTAATTTGGTATACATAGTGAATTTCGTGATGTCCCGAAAAAGAATGGTGTTGCTTGCGAACTCTTGACTTAAAAGCGCTCATATGGTAAAATCTATTCGTCTTTGAAATCGACCTGTTAGCTCAGCTGGTAGAGCACTTGACTTTTAATCAAGGGGCCGCGGGTTCGAATCCCGCACGGGTCACCAACAAGTGCGCGAGGGTGGCGGAATTGGCAGACGCGCTGGACTTAGGATCCAGTGGGGAAACCCGTGTGGGTTCAAGTCCCACCTCTCGCACCAAGAGTCGAGCGGGAATAGCTCAGTGGTAGAGCGTCTGCTTGCCAAGCAGAAGGTCGCGGGTTCGACCCCCGTTTCCCGCTCCATTTTTATTTTTGTGGTGCAGGTGTAGCTTCAGTAGGCTAGAGCGCCGCCTTGGTAAGGCGGAGGTCATGGGTTCGAATCCCATCACCTGCTCCAAACGTAATAAAAAAAGGACACATTTGTGTCCTTTTTTTATTTACGTTTGACAAAGGTGGATGTGCGGAAAGATCAAAGTTCCGCTATGAGGTTTCTCACAACGTCCAAATTCATTTCAAGTAATTGTTTCTTTATGTCTGAGTATCCCTTTTCGAATATGGAAGCTTTAACTCCGTTGTCTATTTCTATTTTACACTCTATCAAGCTGCCTATCAAATCGGCCGCTCTCGTTATTCTTCCCTCTTTTCCTCCACCAAATGGATTCAGCATTAAGGGTGAATAGTAGTTCGCTGTTTCCGTTGGCAACAAGGGGAGCAAAACTTCATGAACCATCTTCGATTCAACGTCTTCCACGACTTTTTCGAACCCTTCAACGCGTCTTTTGGTAGGAGAAATTATATCACCGGTAAGGGCTTCAGGTACGTCATGAAAAAGCGCTCTTTCCATGACGTTAAGCGTATCAACGTTTCCATCTTCGATAGAGAGGAGATAGGCTACAAAAACGACGAAAAGTGTGTGACCGGCGACCGTTGTTGGTACGGTACGAGGATGTTGATTCCATCTCACCGCATGCATGAGTCCGCGAACGTACGTGAGATATCTTTTCAATTTCTCATCTGAAAGCAATTTCTTTAGGGAATCCAATTCTATTTTTTCCATCTTATCTTTGATGGAGTTCTTTATCTCGGAAAAATACTCGTTGAAAAGTCTACTGTTCATTTCAGCTTCAACGTAAGCCGCGTAAGTGTCTGCGGCTTCGATTATTCTTCCCTCCAGCGAGTCGTCTCTGGAATTGAGAATGGACTCTTCGAATTCCTCTTTCCATTTTTTGGGAACCGTTTTGATGACGTCTTCAACCGCCCCATTGTAGACTTTTCTCCACAATTGAGGTGAAAGACGTTGAATTGTCCTTTTGGTTTCCAACGAGATATCAGAGAGAATGCACTTTGGCATATCCTTCAGTGCGCCACGAACGAGCAATTTTTTGAAGTTCACCTTTTCGCCTTTCGCCTTTTCCAGCATTCCCAGCAAATGCGCAGTTTGTAGGATAAAACCGCTGTTGGAAGCTTCGCTGTTTTGTTCAACTGTGGGTTTGTTGTTCCATCTTCTCATTGAAAACATCTTCACCATTAAATAAATAAGATCGGAAATCATGCGTCTTCCTCCTTTTCTATATCTTCATCAAAAATGAGTTCAATCCTTTTAGCATTTCCTCAAATCTTTTTTTTATACGTTCGTTAAATCTTTCATAATGATCGGGAACATTTTCCTTGATTTTAGAAAACGCGAGCGCCATTTCGACTTCATCCGGAAGGGAGAAGTTATCCTCGAAATCCTTTTCAAAATATCTCATGGCTCTTCTTCCAACGTGAATAAACGGTACTCCAAAACTTTCCGCGGTGAGTGAAACGTGAAATCTTTCCGAGATTATGAATTTCGCATTTGATACGACTTCCATTACATCTTTTGGTTCTGACACTATGATTATATCTTCCGTTTTTAGATGCTGAGAAACGTCTATGGCCGCCTTGGAATCGCTATGGTTCGCGACCACTATTCTTGCGTCCAAAGCGGGCAACCATTTTAGCTCTTTATATCTTCTCAAAACCCCGTTGTAACGAGGAGAGAAAACGGCGAATTTACTCTTACCTCTTTTCGCGTGAGTTAGAAGGTATATATGGCACAGATCGGCACCGACCTTGACCCGTTTTCCAGCCCAAAGTTGCGCCCATCGTGTTGAGATGTGATCTGTTAAAAAACCTTGAGTTAGCGGACTCATCAGAATAGTTGAGAACTTCCTTAGCCCCTTATTTCTCATCTCGCCGAGACCAACTCCAAAGAAAAAAACGGGTCTTTCCATTTCGAGCGCCATCGTTACGATGTCCAAAGAGTCGATGTTTCCCAACATTCTTCTTCCAGCAAAGATCACAGCGTCCGATGAAAACACGGCATGTAGAGACTCTTTCACGCTGGTTGGGATGTAAATCTTCACGTCTTTGTCCTTTAACACTTCAAGAGCTTGAAAATAAGTGAGTTTTTCACCGTAATTCTCGCTGTTTTGTCCGGCCAACAACGTTATTCTCTTCAATCGTTTCCACCTTTCCAATAATCTTTGCCGTAAAGTTCTTCAAGTTCTTTCAAATCATCTTCGGCATTTTCCTTGTTCTTCTTAGCGCGTTTGATAAAAAATAAGACGATCAGCAACATTGGAAGTCCGATCCATATCCCCCAAAAGGACGAGAATTTCAACGATATGAAGATGAGGTTATCCCTTCTCCATCTTGAATAGAAATCGTCGAAATTTTCTCCCAAAACTTCCGAAAAACTCTCTTTCCAACTTTTTCCCTCTCTTACATAACTCAAAATGCGTGGGAAATTTTTTTCGAGATCGCACTTTTCATCCAACGCGTTGAAAAGGGCGTAAACTTCCGAGTAGTATTCGCCCTTCGCTTCTTGAATTTGAGGGTATTTTTTATATTTCATCGGATCGACACTCCAAAACAAGAAAGGGTTTGCTCCAAGCGGACTTGTGTACGTTCCCTCTTTCCCTCCGTACCATGTCGCCAATCCTTCGATAACCCAAAGCGGCATGAGACGTTTGTACCTTTTCATCCACGCAAATTGAAACACGTGCATCAGTTCGTGAGCGACCGTTGCACGTGTTTGAGATGGAAAATTCAGATCCACGAGCACTCGAAAACTATCGGGGTAAGAGATCGTGAATCCCATTTCCGGTCCGAAATTTCCCTTTGCGAGCATCATGTAAACTGGGCGCGTGGGATAAACTCCCCACATCTTTCCCAACGAGTTCCAAAACTCTTCGCTCCAGCTTTTAACGCTTAAAGTGTACTCTTGACTTATCCCATTTTGTACGGACACGTAAATCGGTAAGGAGAAAAGAGATGTGCAAAGGAGAACCTCAAATATCAAAATCCATGTTATTTTTAGCGAAAAATACGAGCTCCGCGTATATGAAATCGTCTATCTCACCATCCATAACCGCCTGTATGTTACCCGTTTCATGATTGGTACGATGATCTTTCACCATGGTGTACGGTTGAAATACGTAAGATCTTATTTGACTACCCCATCCTATTTCTTTTAGATTTCCCTGAATTTTTTGAAGTTTTTTCTGTCTTTTTTCCAATTCCAATTGATAAAGTCTGGCCTTTAGAACTCTCATGGCAACTTCTCTGTTTTGTATTTGAGATCTCTCATTTTGACAGGTTACCACTATACCAGTCGGTAAGTGGGTTATTCTAACGGCGGAATCCGTTCTGTTGACGTGCTGACCACCAGCTCCCGAGGAGCGATATGTGTCTATCTTCAGATCTTCTTCTTTTATTTCCACTTCCACGTCGTCTTTGAATTCCGGAATAACGTTCACCGAGGCGAAGGATGTGTGCCTTCTTTTAGCAGCATCAAATGGTGAAATTCTGACAAGTCTGTGTACGCCTCTTTCGTGTTTCAAAAAGCCGTAAGCGTTTTCTCCTTTTATGAGTATGGTCGCGCTGTTTATTCCAGCCTCTTCGCCAGGTTGAATGTCTATTTCTTCGACTTCAAAACCGTTTCTCTCGGCCCAGCGTGTGTACATTCTCAACAACATGTTTGCCCAATCGTGGGATTCAGTGCCACCGGCTCCAGGATGAATGGAGAGATAACAATTCATGGAATCGAACTTCCCGTTGAGCATCATCAGCATTTCAAAACTTTCCAACAATTTTTGAGCTTCGTTTGCGCCCTCTTCAAGATTTTCTATAAACTCGTCTCCTTCTTCGGAGAGCTCCATTCCTATTTCGAGTTCTTCTATCTTCGATTTTATAACCTGGAATTTTTCGTACTTTTCCTTGAGATTTTTCATCTTTTTTAGTGTCTCTTGAGCGCTCTTCATGTCGTTCCAAAAATCGGGAGAAGCGCTTTTGGCTTCCAATTCCTTTATCTCTTTTTTCATTCCCTCTTCATCGAAGAATTTTTTTATCTCGTTGAACCTTTTTTGCACGTCTTCTATTTTCGTTCGTAACTCGTAGCTGATCAAAAACGATCACCATCCTTATCCTTGTTTTACCTTCAAGATCATCTTTTCACTCTCATGCGCTTCTTCTTTGAAGATGATCTGCCTTTAGCCTTCGATTTGTCAGAGCCAAGCGAAGAAGAAAATTCATCGTGTTGTGCCTGCAATATCGCGAAGGTTTTCTTTGCTTCTTCTCTTTCTTTTTGTTCGTCTATTACCACTATTCTAAAGGCTATGGAGGAGACATCATCGTACATTCCATCGACCATCTCTTCAAACATTTCGTAACTGTCTTTCTTGAATTCTATGACGGGATCTTTTTGACCGTAAGCTCTTAAATTCACGGATTCTTTAAGATGATCAACAGTTTGAAGATGCATTCTCCATCTTTCATCTATAACTTTGAGCATAACGTATTTTATTATGTTGGCAAATTGCTCTTCTCCTATCTCCTTAACCTTTAACTCGTAATTTTCTTTTATGTTCTTCATCAGTTGATCTTTCACGTCTTTTTTCGTTTCGATCGAGTTTTTATTCAACTCCAGGAATGGGAAAATTCCCTTCAGCTCTTCCACCATTCCATCGAGATCCCACTCATCTGGAAGCTTGGAAGAGCAATATTTTTCCACTCTCCTGTCCACAACGTCTTCGAATATTTCCAAAAGATGTTCTTCAACATCGGTTCCATCAAGAATCCAATTCCTGTGAGAATAAATCGCGTTTCTTTGTCTGTCCAAAACCGAATCCAGTTCCAAAAGATGTTTCCTTATGGAAAAGTGTATCCCCTCGACTTTCTTTTGAGCTTGTTCTATCAACTTACTCAGCATGGAATGTTGAATTGGTTGGCCTTCGGATATTTTCAGTGTGTTCATGAGGCTCCTCATCTTGTCGCCGCCGAAAATCCTCAAAAGGTTGTCCTCCGTTGAAAGATAAAAGCGTGTTTCACCCGGATCTCCTTGACGACCGCATCTTCCTCTTAACTGGTTATCTATTCTTCGAGCCTCGTGTCTTTCCGTTCCCAAAACGTATAAACCTCCAAGCTCTTTGACACCTTCGCCAAGCTTTATGTCCGTTCCTCTACCTGCCATGTTCGTGGCTATGGTAACGGCACCCTTTTGACCGGCTTTTGCTATTATCTCAGCTTCTCTTTCAGGATGTTTCGCGTTTAAAACTTCGTGTGGAATTCCACGTTTTTTCAGCATTTGACTCAGTTTTTCGCTTTTTTCTATGGATATCGTGCCAACCAAAACCGGTTGACCTTTTTCGTATCTTTTGGCTATATCTTCAACTATGGCTTCGAATTTTTCCTTTTCACTTCTGAAAATGAGATCGTTCATATCTTTACGGATAACCGGTTTATTAGTTGGAATCACGACGACTTTCATGTTGTATATCTGTTCGAACTCTTCCCTTTCGGTGTAGGCGGTTCCCGTCATACCGGCAAGTTTTTTGTACATGAGAAAGTAATTTTGCAACGTGATCGTGGCGTAAGTTACGGTTTCTTCTTTCACCCTCACGCCCTCTTTCGCCTCTATCGCTTGGTGAAGTCCTTCACTGTACCTTCTTCCTTCCAACACACGTCCCGTGAATTCGTCCACTATGAGAACTTCACCGTTTCGTACGAGATAATCAACATCCCTTTTGTAGAGATGCAAAGCCCTTAGAGCGTTCAAAAGATGAAAGTTGTAGTTTATGTTTTGAGGATCGTAAAGGTTGTTTACTCCAAGGATTTTTTCGGCTTTTTTAATTCCTTCTTCGGTAAGACTAACCGTTTTAGATTTCTCATCTATTTTGAAATCCCTTTCTGGAATGAACTTCTTCGCCAAAGCGGCAAACATCTTGTAAAGTTTGGATGAGGTGCCAGCGGGTCCAGAAATTATCAAAGGTGTTCTCGCTTCATCTATTAGAACGCTATCCACTTCGTCAACGATGGCGTAATTGTGCCCGCGTTGAACACGTTGTTCTGGTAGATATGCGAGGTTGTCCCTAAGATAATCAAATCCCATTTCGTTGTTGGTACCGTATGTTACATCACAGTTGTACATCTGCCTTCTTTCATCTGGATCCATTTCCGATTGAATTGCCCCAACTTTTAATCCAAGGGCTTCGTAAATTGGCCCCATCCATTGAGCGTCTCTGCGCGCCAAATAATCGTTAACGGTTATTATATGAACGCCCTTTCCACTTAACGCGTTTAGGTACGCTGGCATAACGGCGACAAGCGTTTTTCCTTCACCTGTTTTCATTTCAGCGACCATGCCACGATGAAGTGCAACGGCTCCCATTACCTGAACGTCAAATGGTTTTAAGCCTATGGTTCTGTACGCTGCTTCTTTCACCAAAGCGAAGGCTTCCGGCATCAGATCATCGAGTGTCTCACCTTTTGACAGCCTTTCTTTGAACTCTTGCGTTTTTTTCGGAAAATCGGAATCTTTCAACTTTTTCATCTGATCTTCCAAAGCGTTCACTTTCTCAACGATCTTAGAGAAACTTTTTATATACCGTTTATTCTGATCAAACAGTTTGTTTATGATCGACATCTTTATCCCTCCAATAACTCTTTCCACGCGAGGTTCACGACTTCCGCTGGATCGAAAATCTTTTCACTTTCTTTTTTGTTTTCTTCCTTACTTGTCAGATGCAGAAGAAATTCGATGTTGCCAGCCGGTCCCTTTATGGGAGAAAAGGTTAAGCCTTTTACATCAAATCCCACCTCGCGTGCGAAGTTCATCACGTCGCTTAAAACGTGCAAGTGAACTTCTTTGGATCTTACAACTCCCTTTTTCAGGTTCTCACGACCAGCTTCGAATTGCGGTTTAACAAGACAAACGCTTTCTCCACTTTTTGCGATGATGTTTTTCACGACGGGTAATATCAATTTCAAAGATATGAAGGAGAGATCGCAGCTTATGAAATCCATTTCGTCTTTGAAATCCCCTCTTCTCAAAAAACGCACGTTCGTTTTTTCCATGACCACCACACGTGGATCTTTTCTCAACTTCCAAGAAAGCTGCCCATAACCCACATCAACCGCGTAAACTTTTTTTGCTCCTTTTTCCAACATCACTTGACTGAAACCGCCAGTCGATGCTCCAAAATCACCGCATATCTTATCTTTCAAATCTATTTTGAATTCCTCTATCGCTTTCAACAATTTGTAAGCCCCTCTCGAAACGTAAGGGCTTTTCTTTTTCAAGCGTATTTCAACATCTTCTCTAACTTTTTTTCCGGCTTTGTCTACCAATTGACCGTCTACAAAGACGTTCCCTTCCAAAATCTCGGCTTTTGCACGATTCTGTGAAGGAAAAAAACCGCGTTCAACCAACAATTCATCGAGTCTTTTTTTCACTCTCTCACTCCTTGAATTTCTCATCAAAAAGCACTTTGTAAAGATAGAGACCGTGCGCGGGAGCCGTAGCCCCCGCTTTGCTTCTATCTCTCATGTTCAAAAGTTCCTTAACGTACGAAGGTTCCCACGTCCCGACTCCAACTTTGACCAGCGTTCCCACGATGTTTCTAACCATTCTCTTTAGATAGGATTTTCCTTCAACTCTTATCATTATGAACCTTGATATCCTTAAAATTCTTATCCTGTAAATGGTACGCATTGGGCTTCTATCGTCGTGTTTATCTTTGGAAACGAAAGACGTAAAATCATGGTAACCTTCCAAATAAGAAGCCGCTTGACGCATCTTTTCAACGTTTAGGTGATACGGAAACCACCAAGCTCTTTTTCTCAAAAAGATATCCTTTTCTTTCCGATTATATATGAAATATTGGTATATCCTTTTAACGGCGGCCACGCGCGGTGAATAATTATCAGGTGCGAACCACACCTCTCTTACCCGCATGTCTTCC
>CAZCZS010000060.1:0-9989 GCA_964503355.1 uncultured Mesoaciditoga sp. | reverse complement strand
AGTTTTGGACAAGTGTATTTGTACTTATCTTCGCTCACAACTCTTGGAACGAAGACGTAGTCCACGTCTTTTCTGTCAAGTAGGTATTTCACATGGCCGTGATACACTTTTACGGATATACATATGTCATCTACGGCGTTTGAAACGCCGGAATTCAATATCTCTTTGTTCGTCGGCATGGATAACACCACATCGTGTCCGAGTGAAGAAAAAAATCCATGCCACATCGGGTAATAAACGTAAAAGTACAATCCCCTTGGTATCCCTATCTTCAATTTCACAACCTCCGTTGATCTTCGATGTACACTTTATTATTTTACCACACGGTAAATGGAAAAGACCTTTTGTGTCTTAAAATGAAAATGAAACGGTACCATTCGGTACCGTTTCATAAAGAAAGTTTAACGTTTTTAACGGGATTCGATCGTTTTCCTTTTTCTCAGTGACCTGCCGCCGCTGCTTTGTTCCAAAGGTACATGAATTCCGCAACGTCATTTCCGTCTATTCTGTGATCTTTTGGTATTCCTATATCGAATTTTGCTATGGTAGCAGAAGATGGATTGGTTTCGTTCAACGCATTCATAAGCATATCGTAATCCGTCATGTTGACCGTTCCGTCTCCGTTGAAATCGGCTTCTTCCCAATTGGAAGGTTGTGGAGTGAATATAGGAACGTAGAACCAATTCCATGGAGCGGCAAACTTCCACGCTGGCACATTACCAGAGGCATATTCTTGCGGAGTAACAGCCGGTTGTTCCCAGTAGCCGTTTACTCCCCAAGTTGTACCCCATGAATTTCTCACTATCCACACCGTGGGATACGTGACACCGTTCGCGGTTACGTTATCCTTCCATCCCACTATCTGCACGGCGTGGCCACCCTCGTACGTTATGGGTGTCGCCGGAACGTATATTCCCCCGTTATAAGCGAAGAAATCAGCGGGAACCGAAAAAGCCACGCTCACGGAACCGTATTTCTTTATCATGGTTTTTATCGCGTTTATGTATTGTTCATAAGTAACACCAAAGTATTCTTTTTCCGCTTTCGCCCCAAGGAGCAGCAAAGCTCCGCTTGGTCTTGCCAAATGTTCTGTCCAATCCGGCGTTTGCGGATCCCAACTTATCCATGGAGAGTTCTCGTAAGCGTTGTACGGAAAATCCGTAGCGGGCGGAAGACCGTATCTTGTTGCGTTGTAGAATGAGAAGTATTGAGAACCTCCCGCATCGTAGTTGGAATCTTGTATGTTCCACCAACCGCTCAAAGCTGCCAAATTCCAATCGATGTCGTGATAAGCTATGTACTGCGTTGACACTATAGGAGTCGCTCCAAAGAACGGATAAAGCGTGGATATGGAACTTCCAAGTTGAACTAACATGGCGCTTTCCATCGTTTCAGCCGTTGAAAATGCCCAGCATGTTCCATGCCATCCCTGATCCTTAATAGGTGTAACGCCTCCTACGTTTCTCAAATCAAAATCACTTGGTAAGCTCGTGTCATCCATCGTTGTAGGATCGAAAAGTGTGAAATAAGACATGAAGGCGTTATCCCTGGTGGTTAAATTTTTCGTTTTGAAAGCCGTTATTATTTCTTGTCTCATCTTCAAAGGAAGGCGTCTCCAGCCGTTCAATATCTTTAACTCGCTCAACGTTTTGCCTTTGAACGCGGGATTTAAAGCCGCTTTCCATGGAAGGTTGTGAGCTGAGTTGTAATTGTTGATTTCGTTTATGAGTTGTTGGTTGAAAACGGTGTTCGAATTCAAATTGAAGGAGAATGCGAACGCACCGATCACCAACAAAATCGCCATCAAGATCGATATGGTTTTTTTAGTCATATCCAATCACCTCATTTCGTCTCGTTGCCGACGCCAATAGCGCTTATTACAGGGTAGGTGATTATGCCATCTATCGGCATGTTCGAGTTGTCTTTGAAAACGGGATTAAGATTTTTGTATCCTTCATCCGTAAAGCTTGGTTCGTATATCAATCCCACGTACGCGAAAGTTTTAGTGTAAGTGGCTGGAACTGAACACGTAACTTCCACGGCTATATCTGTTGCCGTTGTCGCGGCAGAAGCATCAGATGTCGGATCTACAAAGCCCCTGTAAACGGTTAATATACCGCTTGTCGCGTCGTAAGTGTAACTGTGGAGATTAACTTTTCCACTTTCCATATTCGGGAAGGACACGTTACTTATCTTGAGTCCGGGTGCCAGCATAAGTGAGAATTGCATGTACATCAAGCCGTCGTTGGATGTTATATCCGTGTGATCGGCGTTATCATTCGATATCTCGTGCGTTCCGTTTGAATACTCAACCACATTCGGTACCATGACCTTCGCCGTGAAGGTTCCAGCTGTCGATACCATCGTTTTGTCGTACGAAACGTACATGGCCGGCGCGTTTTCATCTGAATACCTTTCGCTCAACGTGAACAGCGCCCATGTATGACTTCCCATGTTACCCAACGAGTTAACCGGGAACCATATTATGGCATTTGGTGCTCCAGTTGGGAATGGAGGTATGTACAGCTTGTCACCGTTCATATCGTATATGGGAACGAAGTCACTTGGAACGTTCGGTGTACCGAGATAGGCGTAGCTGTCGGCCGAAACGACCATTGCCGAATACTTGGTGGCGTCTATAACGTAGAAAGGTTGATCACTGAACGTGGCCGTTGCGGGGAGCATCGTCCACGTATCGGTGGTTGGATCTATGGCCATTCTTCTTCTTACGTAAAGTCCCGTTGTAGGATCCTTAACGTATCTGTAGAATTTGATGTAAATTTGGGAAAGCAAATTCCCTTGATCCGATGTCCATGCCAAATAAGCGTTTCTTCCCTGCGGATGTGAACCCATTCCGTAGAATCCGCCGGTAGTTCTATCTTCCACGGCCACGGAAAGGCTTGGACCCGCGGTCAAAACCGTGAAGCTGTACTTTGAAGGGGACATAACGGAATTCTTTATCTTCACGAAGAAGGTGTAATTTCCGTCTTTCAATTTTGTAAGTGTCACACTCGGTGTGGCAGTTTCAGTCCAAGTATCCCCATCTATCGAATACAGATAAGTGTAATTCTTGCCATCCACGGATTCCCAATTAATTGTCACCGTGCTTTTTCCAAAAAGAGTTGTCGTGTTCAAGAATTTGATGGACGTGACGTCAAATTGAACGTAATCTTCATCTTTAGCTCCCATGCTGTTCTTGGCGATTACTTCCGCTTTGTACGTGCCGGGTGTTGAGATGATCGTCTCAAAACTTGTAAGTGTAGAATCCTTTAGCAACGTTACAGCACTTCCACCGGAAGCTGTCAACGTTAAAGTGTACGTTGCCTTTTGATTTGATGTCCACGAAAATTTGATCATGCTGTTAACAGGATAGGTGTAGGCACTTGAAGGAGCCACGAAATAAACTTTTGGAGTTGGTAGCATGAAACAGCCGCTTAACACTAGCGCCATGATAAACGCGGCTGTCGCAATTAGCAATAACTTGCTTCTTGCTTTCAATATTTTCATCCCCTTTCTAATTTTGAAATACCTCAAAAATTATACAACTTCTTAACTTTACTGTCAACAGCTTAAGTTAAAAATACACGGCGAACAAATATTTGTTACATTTTCCTCTTCGCATTTTAGCATTTTATTTCTTGCAAGTTGGTACGCAACCTGAGAAAACGTGTTATATGATAAAAAATTCACTTTTATGGAACTGTTCATTCAAAAAAATTATGGTAAAATAAGCTGGAATTAGAATAAGGAAAGCGGTAGAAGGATGGAAACGCTGTATCTAAAATACAGGCCTAAAAATTTTTCAGAGATCGTTGGTCAGCCTCACGTGAAAAGGCTTTTCAAGAATGCCCTTAGTAAGGGCATGATGTCTCATTCATATCTTTTCGCCGGTCCACGGGGAACCGGAAAAACTTCCACGGCGCGTATATTGGCGAAAGCTCTGAATTGCGAAAATCCCACAGCCGGCTACGAACCATGTAACAAATGTCCGTCTTGTATTTCCATAGACAGTGGAAAATCTTTGGATGTCGTTGAGATGGATGCGGCGTCCAACAGGGGAATAGACGAAATCAGAGCAATTAGGGATAGAGTAGGATACTTACCGGCGTCCTCTAAGTACAAAGTTTACATAATAGATGAAGTTCACATGTTAACGAAAGAGGCATTCAACGCCCTTTTGAAAACCTTAGAAGAACCGCCAAAACACACCTTTTTTATCCTTGCCACAACCGAAATGCAAAAGGTACCAGAAACGGTACTTTCCAGATGTCAAATAGTGGAATTCCACAGGATATCCACGGATGTGATAGAAAAAAGACTGAAAGAAATTTGCGAAAATGAAGGTATTAAATTTGAAGATGACGCGTTAAAACATATAGCCAAACGGTCCGCGGGCGGTATGAGAGATGCCATAGGTCTTCTGGAAGAAATTTCCAGATTTTCTTCCGCGAATGTAACATTAAAGGACGCATTGTTCGTTCTTGGCGAAGTACCGAATGAGATGGTAGAAAGTTACGTTTCATCTTTGATCAGCGGTAACGTTAATTCTCTCATAAGCATTCTTGAAACTTTGGAAAGAGAAGGAATAGAGGCGAGCAATTTCTGCAATCAAGCTCTCGATTTTGTCAGCGAGCACATAACGGATGTGAAAATGGCTGAAGTTGGAAAATTCCTTTGCGATCTTTCACAACGTTTGAAATTCGAAGAGAAAACATTCGATACTTTTAAGGTGTTGAGTGTTTTCGAATCTTTAAAGTCCGAAAAATCAGAAACGAAAATCTCCATTCAAGAAACTCCATCAAAAGAAAATATTATCGAGAAATCCTCTGTCAAAAACACTGAAGATAAGGTTGTTAAAAATGATGTTGACAAGTTGGTAGAATGGTATGAAACCAAAGGTGATATATCCATTTTTGCGTGTTTGGCAAGAGCGGAATTGAAAGATTTCGGAGACAGATTACTGGCCATTTCCGATACGCTTTTGTGTCACGAAATTTTGAAATCACGGGCTAAAGAAGTGGAAGAGGATTTTGAGCGTGTGTTTTCGCGAAAAGTAAAACTGTTAAGCGCCTATTCTGCTGTTCCGTTGAACAGCATAGAAGAGAAAACAAGGGAAGCCATAGTTAAAGCTTTAAGCATATTTGGAGGAAAAGTCCTACCGGAAGGAGGAGAAGAGATTGTCTAACAAGAAATTCAGGGGATTCGGTGGAATGAACATGTCAAAGCTTTTAAAACAGGCACAAGAAATGCAAAAAAAAGCTGCCGAGGTTCAAGAGAACCTGAAAAACATAGAAATAGAGGTATCTGTGGGAGGTGAAGCGGTTAAAATAAAGGGAAATTGCGATTACGAAGTAAAAGATATAGAGATAAAGCCAGAGGTACTCGAGGATACCGAAATGCTAAAAGACCTTCTTGTAAGTGCATTCAACGAGTACGCATTTAAGGTGAAGGAGCGAGCAGACGCGGAAATGAAGAGTGTAACCGGTGGAATAAATTTGCCAAATTTTTAAATTTCAACAAGGAGGTAGAAAGACATGTCAGATGTAAAAGTAGGCATTAACGGTTTTGGAAGAATAGGAAGGCAGGTTCTTAGGATCATATTGGAACAAGGAAGAGATATAAACGTGGTAGCTGTGAACGATATCACGGATACGAAGACGTTGGCCCATCTCTTCAAATACGACTCCGTCCACGGAACTTTTAAGGGAAGTGTGGATTACACGGAGAATTCCATCATAATAGATGGAAAAGAGATAAAAGTCTTCGCCGAAAAAGATCCTTCAAAACTCCCATGGAAAGAACTCGGCGTTGAGTTGGTTGTCGAATCGACTGGGCGCTTTAGAAAGAGAGAACAAGCTTCCTTGCATTTGAGCGCAGGTGCAAAAAAGGTGATAATAAGTGCGCCAGCTGAAGGAGCGGATTGTACGATAAATCCGCATGTTAACGATGAAATGCTCAAAAAGGAACATACGATAATTTCCACGGGCTCATGTACCACCAATTCCCTTTCTCCACTCGTGAAAGTTCTCAACGATAATTTTGGCATCGTGAAGGGATTCATGACGACCATTCATGGATACACGAACGATCAGAGAATTCTCGATCTTCCACATAAAGATCTTAGACGTGCCAGAGCCGCCGCGATAAACATAATTCCAACGACTACCGGTGCCGCCAAAGCGATTGGCCTTGTCGTACCCGAAGTCGATGGAAAGTTAGATGGAGGAGCTATGCGTGTTCCAGTGCCGGCTGGCTCGATAACGGATTTAAAGGTCATATTGGAAAGAGACGTAACGGTTGAAGAGGTTAACGCCGCTTTCAAGAAAGCTTCAGAAGGACCGATGGGAAAAGCGTTGCTCTATTGTGAAGATCCAGTGGTGTCCACCGATATTCTTGGTGAAACACATTCGAGCATATTCGATTCTCTTCTTACGAAAGCCAAAGGAAACTTCGTGAACGTTTTTGCATGGTATGACAACGAGTACGGATACACAAACAGAGCCGTTGATCTCATTGAGATGGTTCAAAATATGATGTAAAGGTGTGAGCGATATGGAAAAGCTCACGATCCGAGAAGTGGAAGTGAAGGGCAAACGCGTCCTCATGAGGGTGGATTTCAACGTTCCCATGTCCGAGGGCAACATAACGGACGATACGCGGATACGGGCAGCCCTTCCAACGATAAAATACGCTCTTGAGCAAGGCGGCAAGGTGGTACTCATGTCTCACCTTGGCCGTCCCAAGGGTAAAGTGGATCCGAAATACTCTCTTGCACCCGTTGCCAAAAGATTGGAAGAACTTCTTGAAAGAGAAGTCGTGTTCTGCAGAGAAACCATAGGTGAAAAGGCGGAAAAACTTTCAGAAGATCTTAACGTCGGCGGTGTGATGCTGTTGGAGAACACGAGATTTTTCGAAGGTGAGAAGAAAAACGATCCCGCTTTCGCAAAATCCTTGGCGAAGTTGGGAGACCTCCATGTAAACGACGCATTTGGAACCGCCCATCGTGCTCACGCTTCGAACGTTGGAGTTGCCAATTTTCTTCCATCTGTCGCGGGTTTTCTCATGGAAAAAGAGATAAAGATGCTTAGCAAGGTAACTTTTTCTCCTGAAAAGCCCTATGTTGTCATATTGGGTGGGGCAAAAGTTTCGGACAAGATAGGTGTCATCGAGAATCTTTTGAAAAAAGCCGATAAATTGCTCATCGGCGGAGCCATGATGTTCACGTTTTTAAAAGCTCAAGGGCGTGAAATAGGCTCGTCCAGATACGAAGAAGACAAAGTAGATCTGGCCAAAGAGATACTAAAAAAAGCCGAAGAAGCAGGTGTGGAACTGATCTTGCCGGTTGACGCCGTGTGCGCTCAGGAATTGAAAGCTGGCGTTGAGAAGAAAACCTTCGACGTTGAAAAAGGAATTCCAAATGGATGGATGGGATTGGATATAGGCCCCAAAAGCGTGGAACTGTTCAAATCCAAACTCGAAGGCGCCAAAACCGTGGTCTGGAACGGACCAATGGGAGTGTTTGAAATAGACGATTTTGCCGCCGGCACAAAAGCCGTGGCTCAAACTCTTGCAAGCATGAAAGACGCTCTAACGGTTGTTGGTGGTGGAGACAGCGCCGCGGCGATGAAGAAGTTCGGTCTTGAGAATGAGGTTTCCCACGTTTCCACGGGCGGAGGAGCTTCTCTTGAATTTTTGGAAGGAAAAACGCTCCCGGGTATAGCTTCCATACTGGACTCTAAAAAATCCCGTCCTCTTATAGTTGCCGGAAATTGGAAGATGAACAAAACACCTTCTGAAGCGAGAAGTTTCGCCAGAGAGCTGCTTAAAAATCTTGACTTACATTCGAATGCCAAAGTGTGGGTTTTTCCACCTTACGTTTCTCTGCAAAATGTGAAAGAGATATTCGTTGGAACGAACGTGGTAGTCGGAGCTCAAAACGTTCATTCGAAGATCTCCGGCGCTTTTACCGGTGAGATAAGCGTTACGATGCTCAAAGATATGGGAATAAATCACGTGATAATTGGCCATTCTGAAAGGCGACACATTTTTGGAGAAAGTGATGAGTTCATAAATGAAAAGGTTAAAACGGCTCTACAAAATGACATGACAGTTGTTCTTTGTGTTGGAGAAACCTTGGAAGAGAGGAAAAACGAAAAAACCTTTGAGGTGTTGAAGTATCAATTGTCCAAAGATTTGGAAGATGTGAAAATAGATGACGTATCGAAACTGGTAATAGCTTACGAACCGGTATGGGCAATTGGTACAGGCGTCGTGGCAAAACCTTATCAAGCTCAGGAAGCCATCGCGTACGTCAGAAAGGTTTTGTCTGAAATTTTCAACGAAGAAATCTCTTCAAGAATTTCCATTCTTTACGGTGGAAGTGTGAAAGTGAACAACTGTCAAGAACTCTTCCTTTTGCCGGACGTCGATGGAGGATTGATCGGAGGAGCTTCTTTGAAGGTTGAAGATTTTTCGTCAATTCACCGTATAGCCACTAAATTCTGTTGAATTAAGCCAGCCTCTGGCTGGCTTTTTTCTTAAACTGATTTTTGAAAAGGATGATGAGATATGTATGAGGTAGCCGTACTTTACGGAAGAAAATTCGGTTTGGTAGATGCCAGAGGAATAGAAAAATCTTTCAACGAAGGTTTTGCCAGGCGTTTCATCGTGTTCATCTCTTATCCCCCGATGGGTTCAGCCAAAGAGATGTTGGAAAAGATGAACTACTGCGAAATAAAACTCACGAATACGCCTTTTAAAGATGCGAAAGAGTACAGAAAAAACCACAAGGATGCCTATTTCTCTCAATTAGACGAGTTTGGAGAAAGAGGAATAGATAAGGATGTTTGTTGAGCTTGAGCTTGGTAGGAGAATATAATGAAATAAAAGAGGATGAGAAATGAGTTCTCCTGTCTTCATTTTGATGGAAAGAGCATCTTTGATGCTGATGATCGTTTATCTCACTTTCCGTTTCCAAATTGCAAAGAGGATACTGAGAACGAAACCGTCCCTGAAGCGATCGATATGGATCGGAATTTTAGGTGGTGCACTTGGAATTCTTGGAACGTATCTTGGAATAAGATACAAAGGTGCGATCGTCAATTACAGAGACACTGGTGTTATAGTTTCTTCATTGATAGGCGGAATGCCTGCCGGTTTGATAAGCGCCATCATCGCGGCGACTCATAGGTTGATGTTGGGAGGCATCACCGCTCTTCCCTGTTTTTTGGGAACCATGACAGCGGGAATTGTCACCGGTTTCCTTTCTCACGTTTATGGGCGAAGGATATTCAATGTCCCCTTTGCCATCGTTTACGCGGTGATGATAGAAATGGCGCATTTATCTTTCGTTTTCTTCATGGTTCAACCACATATTTTGGCGGTGGATATAACCGAAACCGTGATGTTCCCCATGGTCGTTACCAACACCTTTTCCGTGGCGGTTTTGATCGCCATATTTTCTGAAACCGAAAAAGATTTTGAAAACATAACTGCAACGACGACTTCTGCCATTTTTAAGATAGTCGAAAACACGATAGGTATCGTGGAAAGTGGCCTTGCGTCGAACGCCGAGAAGGTCGCGCAAGTGATAAAGAATCACACGGACTTCGATGCGGTCGCCATCACCGATAAAAATATGGTACTTGCCCATGTTGGAGCTGGAGAAGATCATCATCTTCCGAACGCACCAATTTTAACGAAGGCCACAAAAGATGTTTTGAGCAGGGGAAAAGGAAGGATAATAAGAAGAAAAGCTTTGATAGGGTGCACGAGAAGCAACTGTCCTTTGAAATCCGCGGTTGTCGCACCTATAAAATTATTCGATGGGAACATAATCGGAACGGTAAAATTCTACAGGACAAGAGAATACGCCATAAGCGCTTCCGACGTTGAACTGGCACGAGGACTGTCTCAAATCATCTCTATGGAAGTTACCCTGGCGAGGGCTTTAAAAGATTCTCAAATGGTGTATGAAACCAAGTATAAGG
>CAZCZS010000059.1:0-10080 GCA_964503355.1 uncultured Mesoaciditoga sp. | reverse complement strand
ATACAATTCACAAAAGTGAGGTTTCAAGACACAAGATGTGTCGAAAAAGCGAAGCAACTCACGGAGTGTGTTAGCGTGGCTCACAATGTGGAACGGACAATATGCCTTTTCAAAATAAAAATTCCCCCATCGTGGGGGAACATGGAGGCGACGGTGGGATTCGAACCCACGAATAAGGATTTTGCAGACCCTCGCCTTTGACCCCTTGGCTACGTCGCCGAAACCGCTAAAATTCTACCATTTTAAAATCTTTTCGTCAAGCCCTGGTATCCAATCTGTTTCCAACGAACAATTCTGGAAGAGTTTGAACCAACGTGTTTTTAACTTGACCTTTTTCATCGTACGCTATAGATGCCAATTTCATCGCCATCGCGGTTTTGGAATTAACCATACTTTTCAACAAGTTGTTCAAATCTTGAGGCCTTATTCCGCTTCTTGGAGCCTGAGTTACGTTTTTTACCGGTGTCACACTGGCTGGAAATGTCACGTAATTCACCGGTTGAACGTTAACGGCATCCACTCTCATTCTTATCGCCTCCTCGATGCTATTTTAGCATTTTCAAACACTTTTTTGGAAAGATAAAATGATATTACCCCGCCAATTCCCAAAACAAATGCACCGATTAAGTCCACGGTACCACTCCACGTCCATTTACCGTTGTTTATGAGAAAATCGAAGTCGTTCGCGAAGTATTCTATGACGAAGTAGATCGTGAATATCATACTCAAAATGCCGCCCGTTAAAACATGGGCAGAACCTCTTTTTTTTGCGGAGAAAATGTCAAAAAGTCCAAATGCAAAGACGGCACTCACGGTAAAGGCCACGAAGGCGTCCATGTAATTTCCATTTACGATTAAATCCATTCCAAGTAAGGTGTACCCAAATGCCATTACAACTCCAACCACACTCATAATGCCACCACCAAATGCCCAACAATTTCGAAGATCAAGGCTATCACGTAAGCGCTTGACAAGCTCCAAATCACCGAAAAGATCGGCCATTTATAGCTGCCAGTTTCCATGCGCATAACCGCTTGTGTTGCCACGCAAGGTATGTATATGAGCACGAAAAGCATTAAAGCGTAAGCGTTTATCGGATCGAGCACCGTTTTCAAGAACGCTGGTAAATTGCCACCCGCAAAAGTACCAAGCGTTGTAACGGTGACTTCTTTCGCGATCCCTCCGAACAACAACGCAAGCGTTATGTGCCAATCGAAATGCAGCGGAGCGAACAAAGGTGCCAAGGCTTTTCCAATATCCGCTGCCCATGAGTTCTGTACGCTGGCACCAACGGGCATATTGGATAAAAACCAAACTGTGACGGTGGCACCCAAAATTATGCCACCAGCCTTTTTCAAGAAATGTTTTCCTCTCGACCACATGTAAATCCACAATCCCCTACCCGTTGGTAACTGATAGCGCGGCAATTCCATGGTTAAAGGGGAAGATTCCTTGCTTTTAAGCAAAAAACTGAATACGACTGCCATACTCAAAGCGAAAGCTATGCTCACGATGTATATCGAAAATATGGCGAGACCCGCGAATTTTCCGAAAAAAGCCCCCGCTATGACGGCGTAGACAACGAGTCTGGCACTGCAACTGATGAATGGATTGATGAGTATGGATATTATCCTTTCTTTTTCACTTTCTATGGTTCTCGTCGTCATTATCGCGGACGCGTTACAACCAAAACCAAGTATCATCGGAATGAAAGCTTTACCACTCAATTTAAACCTGTGCATCAATCGATCTATCAAAAAGGCCGCACGAGACATGTAACCGGTATCTTCAAGCATTCCCATGGCAAAGAACATGAAGAATATCAGGGGAACGAAAACGAGCACGGATCCAACACCGGAGATTATGCCATCACCTATGAGCGAGCCTAACCATCCAGGAATCGCGTGTGCGTAATTCGCAAGCGCTTGAAATCCCAAATCTATAAGATCGCTCAAGGGTGTGGAAGCGGAAAACGCGAATTGAAACATCATCCACAATATCGAAATGAATATCGGAATGCCCAAAATCTTGTGGGTGAAAACGTGATCCAGCGCGTCGCTTATCGTCCAAGATTCTTTGGGCCTGACCTCTATTTGTTTCAAAATGGATGAGATGAAGTTGTATCTCGCACGAGCGACGATCAGAGAGGGATTCTCATCTTGAATTGAAGAAAGAAGAACCTCACATTTTTCCAACAATCCATTTTCTCGCAGTATTTTTCTTGCCAATTCGTCTCCTTCGCTAAAGGAGATGGCAAGCCATCTTAAGGGAATGGATTTATCCTTCAATGTTTCTTGGGATAACTTCTCTATCTTTTTTATCAACTCTTCGAAGTGAGTTGGATATATCTCGTATTTGACCGGTGGCGTTGAAGATAAGGCGGCTTTCATTATTTCATCTAAATTCACGCCCTTTGTTGCGACCGTTTCAACCACTTTTATTCCAAGACGCTTTTCCAATTCCGACGTGTTTATCTTTATGTTCATGTTTTTAACCTGATCCATTTGATTCAAGATCAAAACGGTTTTCAATCCCATTTCGGAAAGTTGAATGGTTAGGTAAAGATTTCTGTTAAGATTGGTGGCGTCAACGACGTTCAAGACGACGTCCGGACGCTCCTGAATAAGGTAGTCTCTCGAAACTCTTTCATCTATCGAACGCGCTCTGAGGGTGTATATGCCAGGCAGATCGATAACGTCGATTTCGTATTCTTGCCACGTGAATTTTCCGGTTTTCTTTTCAACCGTAACTCCCGGCCAATTCGCAACGTACTGATGGGCTCCCGTTAGAGCGTTGAAAAGTGCGGTTTTTCCAACGTTGGGGTTTCCAACAAGCGCTATTTTTATCTTTTTTTTCATCTTCGTACCGGCTCCACGAAGATCTTTTCGGAAAACCCCCTGCCAACGGCAAACTCCCCATCTCTCGTTGAAATGATGATTTTTCCCTTTAAGGGATTGGAAATGACCTCGATCACCGCACCTACGAATAGGCCGTTATTTCTCGCGCGTTCGGTGAAACGCGGTCCCCCTCCGAAGAACTTCACGATTCTATATTTTCCCTTTTCAGCAACGGCCAAAGGGGCCGGATAAAGAGGCTTAACTTTTATCATGCGTGATTCTTCTTCACGAAGAAATATCTTGGTTGAATCGACCAGATAAATGGTAGGATCTCCCATTGGAGCCTTTCTTACCACCTGAATGATCTTCCCTGGCAACCATCCAAGTCCCATAAGGCGACTTTTCAAAGAATCCGGTATATCCGAATCGATTAGCTCACATCTGGTATTTTCAGGGCAATCTTTAAGTGCAACGATCATGATTTCATCTCCTTATTGAGACACATTCTCAATAACTTCAAATAAAATTCTATCATTAAAATCATACTTTTTCAATCTACATTTTGCATATATGTTAGCTTTGCTAACTTATCTCGAGTCCCAATTTTTTGATTTCCCACCACACGCGTGAGATCGGAAGGCCAACAACGGTGAAAAAATCACCTTCTATCTTTTCAACGAGGATCATTCCAAGATCTTCTTGAATACCGTAAGCACCGGCTTTATCCAATGGAGCACCCTTTTTAACGTACATCTCTATCGTTTCCTCATCCAGATCGTAAAATTTAACGCGAGTTGAACTCACAAAGGATATCTCTTTTTCTCCGTTTCTTACACACACACCGGTATGAACCGTGTGCCATTTTCCAGATAATTTTTTGAGCATCTCCTTCGCCTCATCGCTGTGCGAAGGTTTTCCCAAGATCTCACCTTCGAGCTCGACGACGGTATCAGCCGCTACTACCACTGAGGTACTTTTCACATCTTTCACGGCCTGAGCTTTTAACATCGCAAGCCTTTCAACCATTTTTTTGGGACTTTCACCTTCAATTTTACTTTCATCCACTTGAGGATGAACCACCTTCACCTTTTTGAAAACCTCTTCCATGAGTTTTTTCCTTCTGGGAGAAGAAGAAGCCAACACGATCATTTCCAACACCTTCATCCTTTTACCCTTTTTAACAGCATTCCGGCTATCACTCCGTTCACACTTCCAGAAATCACGGCCAGTATTTCCATGTACGGCAGGTATCCGAATATCATCCAGCTGGCCACGATTTGGGCTCCCACGAATACCTGTACAACGTTGTTCGTCAGCGCACCAAAGACGCTGTGAAAGATCATGCCAACTTTTTTCAACAGTTTGTATGAGACGAACATAGCCAAAGTTGCGATGATAGAGCCGCTTATACCCATGAAGAAAGTGGGACTGAAAAATCTCCCACTTACAAGTGAACCGATCAAAGCTTTGGCTATCACCAAAGCCAAAAGCCATTCAACATTGCTAAAAGGTAGAGCGTAGACTACCACCACGTTTGAAAAGCCCCATCTTGCACCTGGAAGCGGAATGGGAAACGGTACGAAACTTTCAAAAACGTACACGGCGCTTCCGACTGCCACGAGCATGCCGTAGATGGATACCTTTTTGCTCAAAGTCATTGAGTCGTTATCAAATCGTACGATGCCGCTTTCGCTCCTTCTGTGTAAATTATTATGTGATTTGGAACGCACACGATGGACTGTCCATCTTTTGAGATCCAACCAGTATGAACGCATATCTTGTTTTTGCACGTCGAATCTTTTGCCCTTATCGCACCGTCTTTCACTTGAACCGTCATCAGATATTTGCCTTTCCACTTTATCTTAAAAGTTTCATTCTTATTCAGATTTACAATTTTGTACACCTTGGAATGCACCATTATCACCGCCTTAGCGGCGGTTTTGGAGTGTTGTAAAATAAGCGCCCATCCTATCAACCCAACGAGTATGATCGAAACGATCACCACGTCTTTTTTTGAAAAGATCTCACGGTTCTTCATAATCTTTCCACAGTTCGCTTTTCACGATCTTTCCCTTTTCATCGATTACAAGATACGCCGTGCCGAATTCTTTGGCCCATTTTTCGGTTTTTTCCAATCCTCCCACCATCGCTGCCGTGCCGAAAGCATCTGAAAGAATTCCCGACGAAGAGATGGTGGTTATCGCTTCGAAATTGTCTGGAGAATAACCCGTCTTTGGATTGAATATGTGGTAGTACCTTTTTCCATTTCTTGTTATAAATCTTTCGTAATCACCAGAGGTGGCTATAGTCCCTTTGTAAAGGTAAACGTAAGCTATGGAATCGTTAGGATTTCCTCGAGGATTACGTACCCCTATTTTCCACGCCTGATTTCCATATTTTGGGCCGATTATTCCTATATCTCCGCCTATATCCACATATCCGGTGGAATGGGGATCGTTTATCTTAGCCATCTTTAGCAACACATCAACGGCGTATCCTTTGGCTATCGCTCCAAGGTCTATCCAGACATCGTTCAAAAGCCTTACTTTGGTTCCGTCTATCTCCACGTTTTTATATCCGCTGTGTTCGAGGGCGCTGGATATTTCTTGAGATGAAGGCAATCTCCACTTGCTCGGATCGTCCGTGTTGAATCCCCACAGCACGACGATCTTTCCAAGCGCCGGGTCGAAAGCATCATTCGTCTTTTTGGCGAACATGATTGAATACCTTAAGACGTTCAACAGCTTCGGACTTACTTTTGTCCATTTACCATGTGAGTGGTTGAGTTTGTAAAGTTCAGTGTTTGGACGATAGGGATTGAATATCTCATCGAGTTTGTTCAACTCGTCAAACATGGCATCCACGACCACTTTGGCGTTGCCCTTTCGAGTGGCATAAGCTATCTGAACGTCTGTTCCAAAAGCTATTCCCCGTCTCACATAATATTGTGGTGGTCTATTCGAGATCACCACAAACAAAACCGTTCCAACTGCTAAAAATGTGAAAATCGAAAGAACCATTATCCTTATTTTTGCCACGCTTATCTTGTTCATTTTGTTCATCTTATCGCTATCTTATGCCCGCAATTGGTGCATTTTCCGTTTTCATCTAATCCGACTATTTCCACGTTGTAGCCATTTCTTTTTATGACCGTTTGCCCACATTCTGGGCAAACGGTGTCCTCATGCATGTTTGGAACGTTGCCAACGTAAACGTAATCAAGGTGTTTTTTCGCGATTTGGTACAACTCTTCCATTCTATCCAAATCCGTTGGTGGTTTGTCGTATTTATAGTTTGGATAGTAACGTGAGATGTGCAGAGGTATGGAGCGATCCACACTTGACAACCACGATGAAAGCTCTTCCATTTCTTGGGGCGAATCGTTATCTTCCGGCACGACCAAGTTCGTAACTTCCACGTGAACACCGGCTTCGTGTGCGAACTGGATGTTCTTCATAACCACGTCTCTGTCGCCACCGAGTACTTTTCTATAGTAGTCTGGATTGAAAGATTTCAAATCCACGTTCATCGCGGAAAAGTACTGGGTTATCAACTTAAAAGGTTGTTCTTCTATAAAACCGTTCGTAACTATCACGTTGGCCAAACCTTCTTTTAACGCGTTTCTAGCACAATCTAAAACGTATTCAAACCACACAACGGGTTCGGAGTAGGTGTAAGCTATACCCAAGGAGTTGTTTCCTTGGGCTATCGAAACGAGTTGTGTGGGCGAAAAGCTTCTCAAATGTGGTTTTTGTTGAGATATCTCCCAATTTTGACAAAATGGACAGTGCATGTTGCAACCCCAACTTCCGATGGAAAAGATCTCCTCACCTGGATGAAAGTGAAAAAGCGGTTTCTTTTCTATCGGATCCATGGCCATGGATGAAATCATCCCGTAATTCAATGAGTAAAGGACCCCGTGAACGTTCTTTCTGACTTTGCAAATTCCCACTTCACCGGGTTTTAAGACGCAATGGTGAGGGCAAAGTTCACATCTAACCTTATCATCTTCCAATTCATCAAAAAACAAAGCCTCTCTCATTTTCACCCACCCTTTTTCTTTGATAAACATGCGTAAGCGTTGTGTGTGTGAATTGACTCATAACTTGTGACTTTGATCGTGTACCATGTTATCCTTTCATCTCTTTCAAGTTGAACCGCTATATCCCGTACCACATCTTCCACGAATTTGGGGTTATCGTAGGCGTGTTCTGTCACGTACTTTTCGTCTTCCCTTTTCAGCAGGGTATACAACGGTGAAGACGACGCTTTTTCCGCAAAATCGATGAGTTCTTCTATCCAGACGAGTTTGTTCATCCTCACGGATATGTCAGCCATGGCTCGCTGATTATGAGCCCCTCTATCGCTTATCTCCTTTGAACAGGGACATAGGGTTTGAATTGGAACTTTCACCTCTAAAACGAAATCGAATTCATCGTCTTTTTTGGCTATGAATTTCGCTCTGTAAGGGGTATAACTTTCTATTTGGGAAATTGGGGCTTTTCTTAAAACGAAGTAATCGAACTCTACTTCTATGTGAGCCACCCTCGCGTTAAGACGTTTACGCATGTCTTCAAGGATGTTTTCCACGTTTCGTATGGTCATCTTTCCACGATGAACGTTTAACACTTCCACGAATCTACTCATGTGCGTGCCGCGAAAATCTTCCGGCAGATCGACGTACATGTTTATGTTTCCAACGGTATGTTGAATCTTGTTCATCCTGTCCAGTACCACTATGGGATAAACGATATCACTTACACCAACCTTGTCTATCGAAACGTGGCGATCGTCTTTTTCACTTTGAATATCCGGCAGCCGTTCTTGGAACAAGTTCTTTACATCCTTTCGTCTAAGTGTTCATTCATCAAAACGCGCAAATCCTTTTAATTATACCATCATTCTCTATCCAATTGGTCTTTTTTCAGCCTCTCTGCGAATTTTAAAAGTTCTCCTCTTTCATTTGGAATTTCAAAAGTCAGGACCATTTTCCAAATCCTTTCCATCGCCTTTGGAATATTCTTACCGACTATTCCAACCTCTTGAAGGTCGGAATTGGAGATCTCGAGTTCCGTTTTCCCATATCTTTCCACAACTTCAGATGGGATCTTGAAAGCCTTCAAAAGTTCAAGCAGGCAACGCACCTCATCCTTTTTTATCTTAACGGTCCATGAAAAATCGTTTTTTTTCACTTGTGACGCAAAATAAGTGATCCTTTTCACCCTACGAATCACACGATTTGGAGGTAAAACACGTTTTACGAAAAGCTCAAAAGAGGAAGAGTTGTAAAATATCACGGGCCATCTACATGATTCATCCACGTGTTTTGCCTTGTCTAAATTTTTATGGGGAATGAAGAGGTATCTTTCCACGTTCAATTTTTTTGCCACTTCACAGGCTTTTGAAAAATATTTACCGTGTATGAATTTCTCCAAAGGTGGAAATATCCTTTCAGCCGCCACCAAGGTGATCTTGGCCATTGCTTCTTTCATGGCCGCCAGTGTGAACGTTTCAACGTTGAATCCATCTTGAGAAACGAAGCGCAATCCCCTGATGGCTCTTACGGGATCTTGAAGGAGATTTTCCGCTCTGAAAGTACGGAGTATCTTTTTTCTCAGATCATCCTTGCCTTTGCACGGATCAACGAGTTTTTTCAAATCCAAAGTCCCATCCATTTCAACTGGTACTGCCATGGAATTTACGGTGAAATCCCTTCTTTCGAGATCTTCTTGAAGATCTTCGTAACGTGTGATATCGTACTTCATCCCTTTAAGATAAACGCCTACCGTTTTTCCGTTGTTTGAAGGGGCAAAGGTGCGAAGCGGGATCTTTTCAAGCGGAGAAGTGGTTATAAGATCGTATTCGGTGGGTTCCCTATTCAAAAGCAGATCTCTTATCGCTCCACCAACGACGTAGAGTCCATCAAGGTGTTGAACGAGAAGCTTCGGGATCTTCGAATTTTTCAACTTTCGATCTCCAAAGAAATTTCCTTTATGAGGGCATCGGCGCTTGCCAAATTCGTTGCTAGAGGAACGTTGTGAACATCGCAAACTCTTAAAAGCGCGGAAACATCAGGCTCATGAGGTTGAGCGGTAAGCGGATCTCTTAAAAAAATGACGTAATCCATCTTCGAAGATGCGATGAGGGAACCTATCTGAATATCCCCACCCATTGGTCCGGAAAGCATCTTGTTTATCTTCAACTTGAGTTTATCTTCTATTATGCTACCGGTTGTGTGTGTTGCGTACAATTCACATTTGGAGAGTACGTGCATGTTTTCTCTGACGAACATTATCATGTCCACCTTCTTTTTGTCATGAGCGATAAGGGCTACCCTGGGCTTGGCCATATGAACTACCTCCTGTTTTTTCAGTTACAAGTAGATTTTAACATCTTAAATCGCCCCTTAAAAGTGGTTTTGTAAAAGATTTTGAATCTTCATTCTTTTTACATCGTCGCATCGTCGCCCGGAAAAGATGAAACTTGTGATACACTATTGGTGAAATGAAAAACGTGAAAAATTCACTCGTGTTGTGCGTTGATTTTACAGGTCAATGACTAAGATGAGCAACACTGGAAGTAAGTGATTTATAGGACGCTATCCAAAAATTTCGACAGGAGGAATTCCGATGAAGGATATATATGTAGTCGTTGGAGCTGGATTGGCCGGTGCAAGCGCTGCCAGAATATTGGCCGAAGCTGATAAAAGGGTTCTCGTCGTTGAACGTCTCAGACATGTGGCTGGTCACGCTTACGACGAATTAGATGAAAATGGCATACTCATCCACAAATATGGGCCGCATATATTTCACACGAAAGAGAAAAAAGTATTCGATTTTGTCAGCAAATTCACCAATTGGCATTATTATCAGCACCGCGTTCTAAGCTACGTTGACGGAATGTTGGTACCCTTTCCAATAAACAGAGATACTATAAACTCACTTTTCGGCGTAAACATTTCAACGTCTCAAGTTGAAGAATTTCTAAAAAAGGAAGTTGAAAGCTCTGATTTCAACGATCCTCCTCAAAACTTTGAAGATGCGGTGATCTCTCAAGTTGGAAGAAGGTTGTACGAAAAGTTCTTCAAAAATTACACCATAAAACAATGGAACCGAGATCCAAGAGAATTATCGGCGGACATAGCCAGAAGAATACCGACGCGCTCTAACAGAGATGGACGATATTTTTCAGATAGATATCAAGGACTTCCAAAACTCGGTTACACCAAGATGGTGGAAAATAT
>CAZCZS010000058.1:0-10250 GCA_964503355.1 uncultured Mesoaciditoga sp. | reverse complement strand
GAATATCTCTTCCGGTGTCATCGTGGCGACTTCGTACTCTTGGATAAGTCCTTTTTCCAAAGCTTTTTTTATTATTTTTTCTTTGCTGAATCCGCGACCGTCATCGCTGACTTCGATTATAACGCTGTCGCCTTCCTGCCTTGCGGAAAGTATAACCGTGCCTACCGGAGGTTTTCCCGCTCCTATTCTTTCTTCTTCAGATTCTATACCGTGATCTATGGCGTTTCTTATCATGTAAACTAAAGGTTCGCCTATTTCATCCGCGACGGTCCTATCGAGTTCGGTATCTTCTCCTTGAATCACGAAGTTTATCTTCTTGTTCAACTTCTTTGACAGATCCCTCACCATTCTTGGAAATCTGTCAAAAACGAAGGAAACCGGTATCATTCTTATCTTCATCACGATGCTTTGAAGATCCAACGTTATCCTTCCAAGCTGAGAAAGACTTTCATCAACCTCTTTTATCTTGTATTTTTTGAGAGTTTCTTCTATTCTACTTCTGCTTATGACCAATTCTGCCATCAAGTTCATCAGAGTGTCAAGTTTTTCAACATCTACTCTGACGCTTTGCGTGAGTTTTGCCCTTCTTTTGGCACTGTCAGTCATTGCAGGAGATTTTTCACTCGGTTGAGATGAAGTAACTTTTGAAGTTTCTTTTGGCTTTTCTTCAGCTTTTTTCTTGACATCGAAAGGCTGTATGATCACCTTTTCCACTTCTGAGACGTTGGATATAAGATCCTGCAATTCTTTTATTCCCATCGGCGTTATGATCACGAGTTCGACGGTCGTATCGAAATTTTCCTTTTCTATTTCCTCCGTGGGAGGTTCGGAATGAATTATTTGCCCGCCATTTTCTTCTATCCTATGAAAGACTATGTACATTCGCGCGGATTTCATAACCGAGTCTTTTGCGAGTTCAACCGTTATTTTGTAAACGTTGAGATTTTCTTCCAACGCCTTTTGTGCGACATCTCGAACGGCTTGAAGTTCATCTTGTGTGAATTCTTCACTTTTTTTCTCAGAATGATCTTGCTCTTGTTTTTTCTCCGTATCAGAAGAATTTGATTCCTCTTTTTTTTCTTCTGAAACGGAAGAATTCTCGTTTTTCCCGGAAATGGCTTGAAGTATCTTGTCCACGTCCAAATCGGAATCATCACCACCGTTTTCGATATTCTCAACCGTTTCATTGAGCATGTCTATTCCGGAAAAGAGCAGATCGATCAGATCTTCTGTCACCTTCATCTTTCCACTTCTTACTTTATCAAGAAGACTTTCAAGCGCATGACAAACCTTTGACATCTTAGAAAATCCCATGGTAGCCGATGAACCTTTTAAGGTATGCATCAAACGGAATATCTCGTTTATTGCATCTTGTGAATTCGGATCCGATTCCAGTTTCAAAATCGCGTCATTCAAGCCTTGAAGATTTTCCGTTGCTTCATCGACAAAAACTCCCAGGTATTGACTCATATCCACGGAGAATCGCACTCCTTCCCTTTTACCCTTTTTTGAAAATCGATCACATCTCTATTATCGGCACACGAATCCAACGAAACATTTTCAACTTTTGAAGTTATTATATCATTTTGATTTTTTTTGTAAAAATTGAGTTTAAATATGAATATCACTCATTTTCTAAGACTTGCTTGTTTGTAAAGTGCTAAGAAATCTTTCAACGATAACTCTTCCGCCCTAACGTTGGGCGAGAGGCCGATTTTTTTCAAATCATCTTCTCTTATTCCATAGGATTGTAAGTTGTTTTTCAGCATCTTTCTTTTGTGTGAAAAAGCGATTTTCACGAATCTTTCAAATTTGTCAACGTCGTTTAGTTGAGAAGTCCATCTCTGAGTTTTTTCCAATCTTATAACGGTTGAGTCCACGGAGGGCACCGGGAAAAAAGCGCCTTTTTCAACGTCGAATAACTTCTTGACATCGTATCTCATCCTAACGAAGATGGTTAAAGAACCGTAAGCCTTCGTTTTTGGAACGGCCAAAATTCTTTGTGCGTATTCCTTTTGAACCATCAGTGTTATCGATTTCGCGTTCAAGTCGAAGAGTTTTTTTATTATGGGAGTGGTTATATGGTATGGAATGTTCGAAACACATCTATCAAACTTCAATTTGTCTTCGTATTTTAAAAAATCTTGAAAGATGAATTTCACATCGTCTGTGTGAAATTTTTCTTTCAATTCATCGAAAAGGTCTCTGTCCACTTCAAAAGCGATGACACGCGCTCCCATTTCAATCAACACCTTGGTAAGAATTCCCTTACCAGCACCTATTTCGAGTACGGTTTCACCGGCTTTAACGCCGGCCTCTTTCACGATCTTTTCAGCTATTGAAATGTTCGTCAAAAAGTTCTGAGAAAATTTTTTCTTTGGCATTCATTCACCTCACGTTAACAAAAAGAGGGCCCTTTTAAAGCCCTCACATACTCCAAACTGGCGGAGAGAGTGGGATTTGAACCCACGGAGCGGTTTCCCGCTCATACGCTCTCCAGGCGTACGCCTTCGACCACTCGGCCATCTCTCCGTTTCAAATACATTTTTTTCGCGGTGTGATTATACCTGAAAATCTCCTCTCACGTCAAGTCTTTTGATTTTTCGAGGTTTTAAAATACAAATGACTTTCCGCTGTGGCTTTTGTTTTACGCGTTTTAACGAAAAGAATTGTGGTAAAATTTGAATGAATTACGTTGGAGGTGTAAAAGTTGAAAATAGGGGTCATAGGTTACTCTGGTGATGTGAATGCGGAACCTGTAAAATCTTTGAAAAATCTGTGTGAAGAAGTTGGGAAATCGATAGCCCAGCGCGGCCACATTCTGGTAAGTGGTGGAAGAGATGGAATTATGGAATTGGTTTCAAAGGCAGCCAAGGAAGCTGGAGGCCATGTTATTGGCATTTTACCGCATTTGGAAAAAGGAAACGGTTATCTGGATTTCGCGGTAAGTACAGGCATGGATTTTTCCATGCGCTCCATTTTGATGATGTACAACGTGGATGTGGTGATAAGCATAGGCGGTAAAGCTGGAACCGCTCTTGAATTGTTCGCGGCTTACGGTCATTCGATCCCCATTTTCCTCTTGAGGGGTAGTGGAGGATGGACTGACAGAATAACAAAGGTGCTGTTGGAGGGAAAGTATTTAGATGAAAGAAAAACGGTGGAATTGAAAAGCTTTTGGAGCGTAGATGAAATGATGAATGAAGTGGAAAAGATGGAGGCCAGCGTATGATAAGGGTAAGGTTCGCTCCAAGTCCAACCGGCTACCTTCACGTTGGCGGTGCACGAACGGCGCTTTTCGATTGGCTGTTCGCAAGAAAAAACGGTGGAAAATTCATCTTGAGAATAGAAGACACGGATACCGAACGTTCAAGCGTGGAATCAGAAAAAAGCATAATAGACGATCTGAAATGGTGCGGTCTGGAATGGGATGAAGGACCTGATATAGGCGGGCCGTACGGCCCATATCGCCAAAGTGAAAGGGTAAAAAGCGGAATATACAACATCTACGTTGACGAACTCATAAAAAATGAAAAAGCCTATTACGCCATCTACGATAAAGAAGACAAGAAAAAAGTTGTGAAAAAGACCCTTTCTTTCCAAGAAGCCGATTCTTACAAGAGAAAAGGGTACAGTGTGACCGTGAATTTCAAAATTGAAGATGGAAAAACCTCATTTGTAGATCTCGCAAAAGGGCGAATGGAATTCGATAATTCGACATTTGACGATTTGGTTATAGTGAAGTCGAACGGTTACCCCACTTACAATTTCGCCGTTGTAATCGACGATCATTTAATGGGTATAACGCACGTTGTCAGAGGAGAGGATCACCTCACCAACACGCCAAAACAGATAATGATATACGAAGCGCTTGGATGGCCTTTACCCGTTTTTATGCATATTCCGCTGATATTGGGACCAGATAGAACTCCCTTGAGTAAAAGACACGGTGGAACGTCGGTGGATTATTTTCGTTCTTACGGAATAATGAGCAAAGCTTTTATGAATTACCTTGCACTGCTTGGATGGGGCACGCAAGATGAGATCTTCGATCCCTTTGAGAAAGTGAACGACTTCGAGCTTGAAAAACTCTCGAACAAACCGGCCGTTTTTGATTACGCCAAGTTGGAATGGGTAAACGGTCAACATATGAGAAAGATGTCGTTGGAAGAACTTTTGAAAGAGTTCAAAAAGTGGATATCGAATTACAAAAGAGAAGATGTGCATTGGTTTGAAAATGAGGAATATGCGAAATCGGTACTTGAAATATGCAGACAAAAAGTCAACACTTTAAAAGTTTTGGAAGAGTTTGCAAGGCCGTTTTTCGTTGAAAAGCCGGAAATGGAAGAAAAGGCAAAAGATCTTCTTGAGCTTGAATACGCTCCACGTTACGTGAATTTGGCGTTGCAAAAACTCGATAAGCTTGACAGGTGGGAAATCGATGAAATAGAAAAAGCGATAAGGGATATCGCCTCAAGGGAAGACGTTTCAAAGAAAAAATTCTTTCAGATTCTTCGCGCGGCTTTGCTCGGAAAAACTGTAACCCCAGGTCTTTTTGAAAGCGTTTACGTGTTGGGGAAAAGAAGAACAGAGTCGAGACTGTCGAGTATTATAAAAGAAAGGAGATAAAAGTATGAAGTATCTTTTCAAAAACATAGCCTACCTGGCCACCTTTGGATCATCAATGGAATTGACAAATGCTTTTGTAAGCGTTGATGGAAATGTCATAACCTACGTTGGAAAAGAAGAACCAGATGGAGATTTCGACAGAGTCATAGATTGTTCTAACATGGTGATGATGCCCGGCTTTGTTAACACACATCACCATCTTTATCAATCTCTTACGAGAAACGTCAAAAAAGTTCAAAATTCGAAATTATTCGATTGGCTTGTGAATCTTTACGAAATATGGAAAAATCTGGACGAAGAAGCTTCCTACGTAAGCGCGGCCGTGGCTTCAGCGGAAATGGCTTTGAGTGGCGTTACGACGACAAGCGATATGCTTTACCTTTATCCAAAGGGTAAAAATTCCCTTTTTGATGAAGAGATAAAAGGAGTGTCCCATATCGGATTGAGATTCCATCCCACAAGAGGAGCTATGTCCATGTCAAAGAAAGACGGAGGACTTCCCCCCGATTCCGTCGTCCAAACAGAGGAGGAAATTTTATCGGAGTACGAAAGGGTTATTTCAAAATACCACGATCCTTCAAAATATTCCATGTTACGAGTGGCGTTGGCACCTTGTTCGCCTTTTTCCGTTACCGAAAGATTGATGGTCGAAACGCTTCAAATGGCCGAAAAAAAGGACGTACTTCTTCACACCCATCTTTCCGAAACTAAAGATGAAGATGAGTTTTGCGTTGAAAAATTTGGATTAAGACCAGTTGAGTACATGGAAAAAATAGGCTGGCTTAACCCAAGAGTATGGTTTGCCCACCTTGTGCAACTAAGAGATGAAGAAATAGAAAAACTGAAAGCTCACGATGTTGGCGTGTCTCATTGCCCCTCTTCAAATATGCGTCTTGGTTCTGGAATAGCTCCTATAACCAAAATGAAGGGAATGAGAATATCTTTGGGAGTGGATGGCAGCGCCTCTAACGACACTGGAAACATGTTGTTGGAAGCGAGAAACGCCATGTTACTCCAACGTGTAAAATACGGGGCGGATGCTGTAACACCAAGAGAAGCGTTGGAATTCGCAACTCTTGGCGGAGCACAAGTGCTCAGGATGGACGATTACATTGGAAGCATAGAGGTTGGAAAGGCCGCGGATCTCATAATGTTCAACATGGACAAGCTCGAATTTGCTGGAGGTCTTGACGATCCGATAGGAGCTGTTTTGATGTGTGATGCAAAGAAAGTCGATTTCAACATGGTCAACGGGAAGATAGTGGTTGAAGATGGTCAATTAAAGGTGAATGATATTGAAAAGCTCGTAAAGCGCCAAAATGAGATCTCTGAAAGATTGATAAGGGGGTAAAAGAGATGGAAATAAAAGAGATGTACGATTATTTGAAGGAGATCACCAAGCTACACAACGCTGTTTCTTTGATCGAATGGGACATGCGAACGAAGATTCCTCCCAAAGGAGCGCCGGCGAGAGCGGAGGTGGTGGGGAAACTCGCTCGAATGATATTCGAAATGGCAACGGCGCCAAAAGTTGCGGAATTCGTTGAATATTTCAACCGTCCAAAGGTATACGATTCCTTAAATGAATTTGACAGAAGAAACGTAGATCTTATGACGAAAGAATATCGACGTGAAAAGGCGATCCCACCGGATAAATTCGAAAAATTTTCCATAGCGTGTTCCAAAGGCGAAAGTGTATGGCAAGAGGCGAAAGCCGAAAAGAATTTTTCCAAGTTCAAACCCATTTTGGAGGAGATAGTGGGATATCTCAAAGAATTTGCTGAAATGTACGGATACGAAGAAAACAGATACGATGCGCTCATAGAAGGATTTGAGCCGGCAACAACGACGAAAGAACTTAAAAAGGTGATAGATGGACTGAAAAAAGATCTCGTGCCATTTATAAAAAAGATCGCAAATGCGGAAGGACCAGATGAATCTATTTTAAAAGGTGATTTTGAGAAATCACTTCAAGAAAAGCTTTCCATAGAAGCTTTAAAAGTCATGGGATATGATTTTGAAGGAGGAAGGTTAGACGAAACAGAACATCCATTCACCATTGGAATAGGGCTCGGAGACGTTCGGGTGACGACGAAATACGATCCACATGATTTGAGACCCTCTCTGTTTGGAACTATGCACGAGGGAGGACATGCGCTCTACGAGCAAGGAATAAGCGAAGAATATTATGGAACTCTTGTGGGAAGAGGAGCTTCCATGGGAATTCATGAATCCCAATCGAGAACATGGGAAAATTTAATAGGAAGATCCAAAGAGTTTTGGAAATTCTTCTATCCGAAATTCATAGAGATCTTTCCAAGGTATTCTGAAGTTCCAATGGAAGAGTTCTATCGGGCAATAAATGTCGTAAGACCTTCCTTGATAAGAATAGAAGCGGATGAAGTGACGTACAATCTACATATAATATTGAGGTTTGAAATAGAAGAAGCCCTCATAAACGATCGTATAAAAGTTGACGATCTTCCGCAGGTATGGAACGAAAAGATGGAAGAGTATTTCGGAATACGACCTTCAAACGATGCAGAGGGAGTTCTTCAGGATGTGCATTGGGCCGGAGGACAGATGGGGTATTTTCCATCCTACATGCTTGGCAACCTTTACGCCGCCCAATTTTTTGCCACAGCTCAAAAGGAAATTCCAGATCTCTCAAAGCATATCGAAAGTGGCGATCTTAAGATTTTCAGAGAGTGGCAAAGAGAAAAAATACATAAATACGGCTCGCTTTACGATCCAAAAGATCTGGTGGTAAAGGTTACCGGAGAGCCTCTCAATCACAAGTACTTCATGGATTACGTCACGAAGAAGTTCTCGGAGATTTACGAGCTTTAATTGATTTTTGTTAGCGTAATAAATTGTGTGCCAATTTTACAAGTCAATGACATTTACGACCGTTTTTGACGTCCAGCATCACCTGTAAAATTGGCACACGGGGTAATATTAGAAGTTTATCTGGGGAACTTGAAATGAAGCGAATTCATCTTTCGTTTGAGGAATCTTGAGTTTTCCGTCTTTTATCATGTTTTCAAGGATTTTTAATTCTGAAAATACAGATTTAGGCACCAACTGCTTCGTGTAAGTCATTGGACTTATTCCTATTCCTCCGTTTTTCAGCGAAAGCGTGATCGTTTTTCCAACGAATGTTCCATCGTAAACGGATTTTATGCCATCAAAAACACCTATGTCCACCCTTTTTATAGCGCTAACCAAAACGTGACCCGGTGCCAGATAATCTTGATCTTGATCCGCTCCTATGGCAAAGTAGCCTTTCGGTCTGTTTTTCATGGCGTCTATAACACCAAGCCCGCTTAATCCGGCAAGCTGAAATACTATGTCCGCACCTTGAGAAATTTGACTTTCCGTTAGAGCCTTTCCGGCGGATGGATCATCAAAACTCCCGACATAACCTGATATGACTTGAACGTTGGTTCCGTGTAAAACGTTGTAGGTTTTTACACCGGCCTTGTAACCGTACATGTAACTTTCAACTGGTGGTATGGGAATGCCTCCGACCACGCCAACCTTTCCCGTTTTGGACATGGCCGCGGCTATGTATCCAACCAAAAATCCACCTTGCTGTTGATCGAATATGAAACTTTCAACGTTTGGTATACCCTTGATTGAGCCGTCTATAAATATGAATTTCGTGTTTGGAAACTGTGGAGCCACTTTTTCCACAGCGTCTTTTATAAGGAACCCCACCGCTACCACAGCATCGGAAATTTGAGCCGCTGCCGTTAAATTCGGTATGTAATCGGATTGTTCATAGGATTGAATGAGGTTGGCCGTTACACCGAGTTTGTTAACGGCCATTTGTACTCCTGCCCATGCGCTGTCGTTGAAGGATTTGTCTCCAAGACCACCGGTATCCGTGACAAAAGTCACGCTTAACGAAAAGGCCACTATCGAGACTGTAAGTATCAATACTCCCAACAGAATGAGACGTTTTTTCATGTTTTCCCTCCTCTTTTTCAAGTGATTTTAAGAGTGTTGCACAGAAGAACTACATTTATTATATTACTTTTCGTTCACTTTTTCATAACTTTATTTTTATCGTCCAACAAATACACATATCCGATATGATTCATATAACCTTTCTTAACAAAAAAAGCACGAGTATATCTTGTTTCTTCACATAAAGAAGTGTAAAATTGTTTTGAGCATATGACTAAAATGAATTGAAAGCAGGTGAAGAAAATGAACGAAAAAAGAGAAATCGGGAAGATGGAAAAACTAAAAAAACATCTTGATAAATTCATTCCCGTTTACGTTCCAATAGCCATGGTGGTGGGCCTTCTTTTGGGTTTGCCTTTGCATCATCAAATAGTGGCCAGCAAAGCCATTTTCAGCGTTTTGAACTTGCTTGTCGTTTTGACCATGATCTATCCGATGATGGTTGGATTGAACATGGGAGAGATGAAGAATTCTTTTAAGATGTGGAAACTCTTGCTTTTTGGGTTGGTGATGGGACTTATTTATCCACCCGTTGTGATGTACCTTTTATCTTTGATAATACCGGTGAATTCTTATTTGGCATTCGGACTCATTTTGGCGGTAGCGGTACCTTGTTCTTCTATGTCCATCGCGTACACAGGTCTGTCGAAAGCGAACACAGAATTGGCGACCATTTTGGTAGCCATATCGTTCATTTTGGCGTTGGTAACCGTTCCGTTCTGGCTCTCAATTTTTGGAAGTAGCTATCATGTGCCAGCACCGATGTTTCAAATACTCAAAACCATAATAATGATAGTTGTGATTCCGATGACTTTGGGTTACGCGACGCGAGAATCCATACTTTTAAAAGGTGGAAAAAAGGCCTTTTCAAAAGCGAAAGCTTCGTTTCCAGTCATGTCACTGTTGGGTATGTACGCCATCATATTCTTGATATTCATGGAAAAGGCAACCATGATAATTGGAAAATGGCATGCGATTCTTATAGCGTTAGCGCCGTTATCTCTTTACTACGCCATAACCTTGACGTTTTTAACCTTAATCGATGTTGCCTTCAAAGTACGTTACAGAGATCATATGGCGATAACTTTCACATCTGTTGGAAAAAACGAAGGCACCGCCATGGCCATAGCGCTTGGAGCTGGAATAGGACTTGCGGCCGTGCCAGCGGCCATAACACCACTTCTTCAGATACCGTTCTTGGTGACGTACATGAAACTTCATTGGAAGATAGCCGGACTGTTTGCCAAAAAATCTCCAACTCTTGTAAACGAATACGAGCTTCACGAAATAGAAGAAGAGATAGAAGAAGCTTGACATCCTTTAAAAGATCCCAGCGTACGCTGGGATCTTTTATATAACTCTTACCTACCATACACTGCCCCAGTTTTTAAGCTTTTTGAAGTTAATCCGAGTTTGTTTTGTTCAAATCAATTTTAGAGTTGTCAATTTTTCACCACTTTGAATCATCCCGTCATTTTTATATGATAACCTTGTCCCTCTTTTTGAAAAAGTACGACTTTTCATCTATAATTCGTTAACGCTTAGCTTAATTTGTGCGTGAGAGTAACGAAAAAAGGTTGGGATGTAACAAAGTTCATTGAAAACAGCGTGAATGTTGAAAAATTGACAACAGCTTGCGTAAAATAATT
>CAZCZS010000057.1:0-10256 GCA_964503355.1 uncultured Mesoaciditoga sp. | reverse complement strand
AAATACAACCTGAGCGCCAACGTTTCCTTGAGTTTAAAAAATCAAACTTTAGATATGTCTTTATCGTATCCCATAACGCTCTTGATCGGTGGAAGGGATTTCCTCTTCTATCCGTTTTTGGAATACACCTTAAAACACGATTTTGAAGGTTTAGAAGATGAATTCGATTTTTATGGTACCATGATCTACCATCCTTCCTTCGTTCCAAACAACGTCTTGAGCGTTAACTCGCTGCATTCGAATTGGAAGGTGAGCTTTTCACCGTTAAAGCCAGCCACGCCGGTTTACAACGTATCCGTAGACACCGCTTTTCCGCTTTTTTACGGCGTTTCAAAAATCGGAACGAAATTCTCCAATTCGTCCGTGGCGCTCTTTCAAAATTTCGCCTTTCCAAATTTAAACGTTAACTGGTACGATCTCAGCGGCGTCTTTGGATTGAAGACGATAGACTTCATCTTGTTCTCGAACTACGAAATTCAAAGTCAAAATTTCAACATCGGAATTCAAAGTGATTTTAACTTTGATTCTTTCTTTTACAGTGAATTTAAGCTTAGCGTAAAGATTGCTTATGATCGCTTGAAGAACGGATTAGAATACGAGTTTGGGTTGAATTTTTAAAACGTATATGGTAAAATATCACGCGTGAAGCGAAAGGAGGTTGGCAGATGGCGAATTCAAGATCTGCTAAGAAACGTGTAAGATCTTCAGAAAGAAAAAGACTCATGAACCAAATTGCCAAGACGAAGTTCAAAACAGCTGTGAAAAAGGCTTTAAGTGCTGCGGAAAACGGTGAAGAAGATCTTCAAGAAAAGATAAGTGAAGCTTTTTCGAAGATAGATAAAGCTGCCAAAAGTGGAGCTATACACAAAAACCAAGCGGCACGAAGAAAATCAAGACTTATAAAAAAAATAAGACTTCTACAACAAGCGAAGTAACACTTTGAAGTTTCCGAATGAAGATCTCCGTTGCACAAACGGGGATTTTTGTTTTTGAACTTATGTGAGATAAAGATAGTCAAATAAATAGCGATAGGTGGTAATCACTTGAACGATTTGAAGTTCATAAAGCAGTTGAAAAGGGGAGACCCGGAGGCCTATAAAAAACTTTACGCTGAACACGTGAGAAGGATAGGGAGAATAGCGAAATCTTACCTTGGTGTCGATGATGTGGAAGACGTTATTCAAGAGGTTTTCATAAAGGTCTATAAAAATATAAAGAAGTTTCGAGGCGACTCATCACTTTCAACGTGGATATACCGCATTACCGTTAACGTTTGTAAAGATATGTTGGCGAAGAAACACAGAAAAAAAGAGATTTTGACGAGTTTTGGTTTGGAAGATGATGATGAAAAAACGTTTTCAGAACCGGTCGAAGAGACAAAACCATCCGATGAATTCTTGAAAGAAGTATCGGCTGAAGAAATTCAAAAAGCGATAAATTCTTTGTCCGAGGAAGATAGGCTTTTGATAACCTTAAGGGAAATAGAAGAGATGAGTTATTCAGACATAGCGGATGTGGTGGGAAAACCTATAGGAACCGTGAAAAGCAAACTGCATTACGCTCGTGAAAGGCTCAAAAACATATTGGAAGAAAAAGAAAAGGCAAGTCGGGGAGAGTGAAAAATGGATTGCAACGAGTACAGAGAGAAATTCATAAACGAAGAAATGACACCAGAAGAAAAAGAAGCGTTTATCAAGCATCTTAAAGAGTGTGAAGGATGTAGGGCCTTCGTTGAAAAATACAAAAAGATGCGAGATTTCATAAAAATACGAACTGATTACCTTCCCTCAAATGAATTGAAGGAGAAGATAGTGTCCACTCTAAACCGAAAAAGAACCATCAAAAGGTTGTACACCGTTACCATTCCTACGGCCATCATCGTAATCATGGGCACGTTCTTCGTGTGGAAACCTTTTTCGGGAACTCAAAAATTGTATCAAACCATGACATCCGTTGGCATTCAAACGTTAAACAACAAAAAATTATTCAACGCGGCGACTTCCACTCAGCAAGATTCCACTCCCACCATCACCAACAATTACACTTATATCGTTCAAATAAAGAGTGTGAGTGATCAGTTTTGAACAGAACGATCTCGTTCGCCCTTTTGATGGGCTTCGTAATAAGTACAAGCGTCTTCGCGGCGTTGAGTTTGAAGATCGCGTCGGCTTACGCTTCTCAAGTTGTGGAAGGGCACAGAGTTGTGATAGAAGAATCTAAAAAAATAAACAAAATTCGCTACGAAACTGTGCTGAGAGACGGATACGATGAAATAGTGAAAGTTGTGGCCCCTACTTTCTTTGAATGGGCCTATCTGAACGGAAAAACTTACATCGTTTTTGGAAACGAAATGAAAAGATCTCCAGCACCGATAGTGGACTTGGAAAGAACTTTCTTCAAATCTCTCTCTTCAACTCCAACCATCTTATCAACCGCTGTGATAAATTACAAAGGGGAAAAAGCCTACAAGATAGAATTGAGCGCTAAAGAAGCCACCTACACGGGTGTGGTGCTCATTCCATCGTTTTTGCTTGTCAATCTAAACGTTCAACGTGATGACAAGACGATAACCATAACGTACAATTCGATAAACAAAGTTCCCGCGCTTTACTTCAAAAACGTCATAAGTAGATTCAAAATACTCAGCACGCCACCAAGTACGATGGAAGTCGAAGTTTGGAAAATGGTTTACCATCTTGACGACGTGAGCGTAACTTCGATAAAGATAAACAGCCTCGTGATAGTTTTGGTTCATGGAAGAGCCAAAGGAATAGGAGACGTTCTTGTCTATCTCTTCAAAAAAAATGATAAAATCTCGACAAAGAATTTGGCATCTCAATTCACATCTAAAGGTTTTTATTCGATAAGCGCCCAGCAAAACGGCATAAGCATGGTCTTCGTTTCTCCCACGAAAGAAATAGAAAAATTCAAAGAATGGGTGGATAGCCTTTTGGATCGTTCGAAGTTTAGGTAAGAAAAGAACGAGTTGAATTTTTCATATCCAAATGCCGATAATTAGAGCGGAGAGGTGAAGGAGATGAAAAAAGGCTATCTTTTGGTGACAGCGCTGGTTTTGGTTGCTGCGGCTGCGATTTTCGTGGCGGCGATAGTTTCGTTCATCTCCAACACTTCCGCTTTGAGAGCCGTAAAAGAAGAGCTTTTCATAGCTTCAAACGCTTCTATGAGCGGCATACAAATGGGAACGTCCTACCTCGCACATTTTGCGAATTCAATTGGAAGTTTTGATCTTGATTTCAACGGTCCAGGAAGCGTTCCATTCACTTCAATCTCATGGCTTCAACCGAACACACCTAACAACTATTTTTCCGCGATCTACTCATCCATAGACGGAGACGCGTGGAAAAAGGCGTTGAGTGTTTTAGCTACAGATTCAAACGTTTTATGGCTTAACAAAATTCCACAAGTGGAAAATTTTTTTGAATCCCTTCACGCCTCAAATCTTCTAAGCGTCATTCCGGATGTTGTCGTGATTCAAACAAAAATCCCTAAAACCACTTTGAATAGTAAATACAGATATTTTGTAGTAGCCCGAGCACAAGTTGGAAGAGAAGACGTTTACTCAAGTGGTTTTGTCGTGGCAAACATGTTGAATAAGTATCTTTATTTTACAGATATAGAACCATCAGATATATATTTTACCACGGGAGAATTGATTGATGGACCACTTAGATCGAATGATGTTATAAATATAGATGGTAATCCGATATTTAATGGATTTGTTCAAGCTAAGGGGTATAACATCACTCGAGGAAGCTCACCCATTTTTGATAGTGGACATGAAGTGCTAAGTGCCGAAGATATAGCCAAAATGAACATGAAAAAAATAGCATCGTATTATTCTTCAGAAATAAACTCAGAGATATCCGCTCCAGCGTCAATAGAAGCTAATATTAAAGAGGGTTCAAACTTTCCGGTAGGAATTGATCTTTCAGGACTTAAATGGAATTTGTACGGATTTAAAGAAGAAGGTAATTGGTTTAAGTGGAAAAAAGGTGGTTATTACACACCTTCACGTTTAGCCTTAATGTTTCAAGAAGATCTTGATAATTGGTTGATAAACACCGGATATTCTTACAGTGAACTTCCTCAGGATGTGCTTAACCAATATCAAGAAGCTTTAAATGCTATTAAGTCTATAATGCCAGCTGTAAAGATTACATTTGACTCAAATGGAAATTCGAAGACTATGATTGTGTATTATTCCGATACTCCCACTGTTTCAAACGTTATTTCTGCAATAAATGAACTTGTAAACAACGATTATTGGTGGTACTGGTGGTGGTACAATGGTCCCGATTTCAGTGATGTTTTAGACGTTTTGGATAATGTAAAAAGTAATGGAAATAACTGGAACCCTCTTTTCATGATAAATCCCGTTAACAATTCATCTATTCCTGGTACAGCTACTTTGAATCCTGAAGGAAATGACGCAGCAATGCTGATGGGACTATCTTCATCTTCTCCAATTACCTTCAAATTCAATGGTGTTTTGAAAACATCATCAGATTTATACATTAGTGGAAAGAAAAATCAACAAGGTAACAACGATAAAACTGCATATATTTCTGGAAAATACACCCTTTACACAACTCAAAGTGCTTACATACAATCGAATATTGTTTATAATGACGCTAACACACTTTTCAGCGCTTCGAATTCAGATTGGTTAGATTCTAAAGTTTCAACTTCTATGATAGAAGAATTGAGAAATTCTACATGTAGTGATTTTCTTAACATTGTTGCTAATGATGATGTTACATTGACAAGTGAAGTCCCATATAACATGAAACTCATGGCGAGTGTGTACGCTTTTACCGGAAGTTTTTCTTATGAGGACTGGAACAATTCTAATCCAATGGGTCAACTGTTTTTGTACGGTTCTCTCATGCAGCACAAACGTGGACCAGTTGGAACTTTTGATCCCCGAACATATGAAAACATAAGTGGTTTCTATAAAACTTATTCTTTTGATTGGCGTATTCTTGGAGGGTTGCCATCAAACATGTACGGCACACCTTCAGCAAAGAAAAAAGCGTTACTTTTATCCTTAAGGACGGTGTACTGATGAAAAACGGTTTCACGTTGGTTGAATTGTTGGTAGCGATGGCTGTTGGTTTCATAGCTTTGGGAATCATAGTTTTTGCCATGAATCAATTAAGCGTTGTCGGCCCAAAAGCTTTAGCTAAAGTTAATCAAGCATCTAAAGCCATATTGATAGACGAAAGATTACAATCTCAATTTATGAAAATGGGACCAAATGCGAAAGATATAAATCTTGATAAAGATGTAACATGGTCCCCTTATATTTCATATGACATAGAGGTTCCATTTAGTGAAAACTATTATTATTCAACAACTTTGCGCGCGACTATAACAACTGATGGAAGCTCGATAGTTTTGCTGTTCAAGAACAAAACTCCGAATATCGTCAAAATCGCGTCTGGCGTGAAATCTTTGGGATTCAAATACAAAAGTGGATCGGTGAAATACAGGTTGGTGCTTTCCAATGCCGGGGTAACATCCACTTTTACATCTGCGGTAACCACTATGAACTTAAGGTGAAAATGATGAGAATGAAAAGTGGCTCTCTTTTAGTGGAAGCGTTAATAGCGATGGTCGTGGTTTTAACAGGAGTGATGATGATTTTGGCCATCACATCTTCGATAGTTGCCAGGAGTGATAAAATAGTGTCAATTTCCAAACTTCACGATTTGGAAGAATACACCTCTCAATACATTTTAAGGCAAGGAATTTCCGCGTCAGCTTCTTCCATAGAGAGTGCGACAAATGATATAAACGAATTCTTCGTTGGAACAAACACATCTTACATGAAACTCATCGACATAGACGTTGAACCAACCATAACGCAGGCGGATATCACGGTAAGACCCGTAGAATACGAAGTCAAAGCAGGAAAGGTAAAAAGAAGCGTTGTGGTTTTGCAAGGAGATTATTGAATGAACAAACGCTTTCTCCACAAATTGAAAATGAAGGAGAAAGCGTTTTTCGTTTAATTCAGAAATTCAATTGAGGGGTTCCAATTTCATAACTTTACCGGAAATATCAACGGTTCCTGGGAAAGTTTTGTAAGTTGTGCTCGATGGCGCCATAAATTTCTTCAAATCTTCTTCGTTGAAATCGAGTCCTGAATTTACCTTAACTTCATAATCTATTTTGACGAGTTTTGGAATTTGAGGATCACGATATCCGGTGAGTATTATTTGGACATCTTTATCTGATATTTCCCTTCCTTTTTCCTTAAAATACCTTTGAAGATTTATCAAAAAGCATGATCCCAAAGCGCCTATAACCGTTTCAACGGGTGAATGGGCTTTGATATGATTTCCGTCTGGATTAACGGAAATAACGGTTTCAATCTCTCGAGATTTGTTCACAGCGATGCTGTCATCCGGTTTGAATTGCGTTTCAACCACGAATTGCTGTAAATTGCTCATATTCTCACTTCCTGAATTTTCATATGAAAAACCAACAGTTTTTATCATATGCTCAAAATAATTCTACATCTTTTTGTGTAAAGAACATTCGTTACATACGTCACGTTACAAAGAAAAATTGTTATTTCTATTGTGTCTTCACACATTTAAGAAAATAAACGTTATTGAATTTTTCACGTTATTTGTATCAGCGTTGAAGGCGGTTATTTTAAAACTGTTACGGGCCACAACCCGAATTTTCATATAAAGCTGGATGCCGTCAAGTACGACATAACAGAAAAGATGAGATTCTGAATCAAAACAAGATTTTGAATCGAATTCAGAAGGACAAAAAACGAAAGCCGAATGCGGGATGTCGTGTATAAAAAAGGGAATGGAGCTGTAAGCCGGATTCTGTCTTGAATGGTCATCTATCTAGGGAATACGTTACCGTATTCCTCAAGCGACCTACCAGAGAGTAAGCGGGCCACCTTCCTCTCGACTTGGTCTTGCTTCGGGTGGGGGTTGACAGCCCGAACGGTTTCCCGTCCGGAGGTGAGCTCTTACCTCGCCTTTCCATCCTTGCCGATAAGGCGGTTTCCGTTTCTATGGCCCTTTCCAAGGATCACTCCTTCCGGGCGTTACCCGGCACCCTGCCCTGCGAAGTCCGGACTTTCCTCGATGGTTCTTATCCATCGCGACCATTCGCTCCATTCCCTTTATTCATGCTTTGAAAAAAGGATGATTTCTCAATTTTTCCATGAATTTAAAATCGTTGTGAAAAATGGTCAACGGAGTGACGGAGACATATCCATTTTCGACGGCGTAATAATCGGCATCTTCACCTGGATCGTCTTCTATTATCTCACCCAACATCCAATAGTACGTGTTTCCAAATGGATCCTTTCTGGCTTCAAAAAAATCTTGAAAACGTCTCTTGGATTGACGGGTAAGTTTATAACCCTTTATTTCATCATATGATATCGCTGGAACGTTGATATTCAAAGACGAAAATTCCGGAAAGTCTTTCAAATTCATGTTTTTTATGAGTTCAACTGCAACTTTGGCCGCCGAGAGAAAGTTTGGATTCGAATTGGAACAACTCGAAATTGCCATCGATGGAACACCCATCATGGCACCTTCCAAAGCTCCTGATACGGTTCCAGAATACATAACATCCGTTCCCAAGTTGGCACCTTTATTCACTCCACTGAGAACCAAGTCTATTTTCTCGTCTTTTGATATGGCTTGGATTCCCAATTTCACACAATCGGCGGGAGTTCCATTCACAGCGTATCCAAAAAATTTTTCTCCGAATTTAACTTCTTTTGCCCATAAAGGATTTCTTATCGTTATCGCGTGTCCCGTCGCACTTCTTTCCACGTCAGGCGCTACAACAAGCACCTTCGCTATTTTTGAGACTTCTTTGGCCAGGATTTCGATTCCCTCTGACATTATACCATCATCGTTTGTTATGAGTATCTTCATAAATCCACCTCCAATATTATAAAGATCATCTATTCTATAACAAATCCCCGCCCTTTGTAAAGGCGGGGATCGTCTTTTGCCTTTGGCGCGCCTGGCAGGATTCGAACCCGCAACCCTCGGATCCGAAGTCCGATGCTCTATCCAGTTGAGCCACAGGCGCAATTGGGGTGGCTGGCGGGGCTTGAACCCGCAACATTCGGATCCACAGTCCGACGCTCTACCAATTGAGCTACAGCCACCACGTTTACGCTAAAAAATGGCGCGCCCGGCAGGACTCGAACCTGCAGCCTACGGATTAGAAGTCCGTTGCTCTATCCAATTGAGCTACGGGCGCATACACGGTGAATTATATCAACAAATCTTGACCTTGTCAACACTTCGCTTTAGATTTCATAGAAGAGAAATACGAAGTTCGCCATCATTTTGTCAATTAACTCAAATTGTGCGTGAAAGCAACGAAAAGATAAGTGGTGAGAAGTAAGAAGTAAAAACAGGTGGCGCGCGGTAAATACAAAAACGAATAAAAATACCTCCTGCCATGCACTTGATGGAGTCTTTTTCCTTAACGGCATCCCGGCCTACGGACCTATTGATGAGAGTCTTTTTCCTTAACGTCGTTCCTGGCTACGATCTATTGATGAGAATCTTTGACCTTAACGTCATTCCGGGCTACGACCTGTTGATGAGAGTCTTTGACCTTAACGTCATTGTGGACTTGACGCGCTTGATGAGAGTCTTTGACCTAAAGGTCATTCCGGCCTACGAGCCGGAATCTCATAGGATAAGGATGAGATCCTGAATCAAGTTCAGGATGACCTTCTTTTGAAGTGAGGATGAGATCCCGCATCAAATCCGGAACGACCTGCGGTTAGTTCAGGATTACCTTCGGTTGGTGTGGTATGACAGAAAGAGAAGATCCGACATGACATATCAAAATAATTCCCTTATCGCTTGAAAGGCGATTTATCTTTGCTCAAAAACCCTTGGCTTGTGAATTTTACGCACAACGTGAATTGTTCACTTTGCTCTCTTATACTGAAAAGGCCACTTAAGATCTACATCAGCCTCTTTGGCAATCCTTAAAGGCCAATAAGGTTCTCTTAAGAGTTGTCTTCCTATAAAAACAAGATCACACTTGGTATTCACAGCATATTCGGCAAGAGGATATGTTGTTATTAAACCGCCCCCAATCACAGGAAGCTTTGTTCCTTTTTTAATTTTAAAAGCATTATCTAATTGATAACCGGCAAAAGTTTTTACTTGGCTTTCAGGCATTACACCGCCTCCACTAACATCTACCAGGTCCACAGTCGGTAAAAGATTCAGGATTCTGATGATATCTTCAACTTCATTTCCTCCTTCATAATAATCGGAAGCCGAAACTCTTACGATGATCGGCATTGTAGATGGTATTTTGTCTTTTATATTTTCAATCACCTCTTTAAGGAATCTGGTTCTTTTTTCTAGATTACCACCGTATTCATCATCTCTTTTGTTGGTGAGTGGTGAGAGAAATTCATTTATAAGATAACCGTGGGCAGCGTGAATTTCTATGGCATCAAACTCAGCCAACACGGCTCTCCTTGCCGCTTTCGAAAAGTGTTCAATCAATTTTTCTATCTCGGACTTATTTAATTGTATCGGCTCATGATAATTTTCACTAAACCTGATAGCTGAAGGAGCAACTGGTGAACTGGTAGTTTTTGACTTTCTGCCCGCATGTGCCAATTGAATAGCTACTTTTGCACCATTTTTGTGAAGTGCATTTGTCAGTTTTCTCAATCCTTCAATCTGTTTGTCATTCCAAATGCCGAGATCATTTGGAGAAATTCTGCCATTCGGCTCTACGCTTGTAGCCTCAATGATTATCAAACTTACTCCGCCAACTGCTCGGGAAACATAGTGAGAAATATGCCAATCTTTAACAACACCGCTTTCATCGGACGAGTATTGACACATTGGTGGCATAACAATTCTGTTTTTGAGCTCTAAATCTTTTATTTTGATTTTCTCAAATAGCATAACCAACCACTTCCTAACTTTTTAGATCTGTCAAACACACGACGTGTAGATACAGTATAACTCATTTGATGGCAAATTTAAAACCTAAATGGTCCACTTAAAAAAATGATTTTGAAAAAAGTTTTCTGTCAATAAAAAATAACTAAAACCCTCCTTTATCCAGTTCATATGGTGATGTTTGAATTCCGATAACCACCGTTAAGGTGAAATGTCAATAATTTCCCAAATGACTTGTGAGGTAGTTGTTTCTAATAAAATTTTGACTAGAGTGTAAATGCGTGAAGAGCCTAC
>CAZCZS010000056.1:0-10468 GCA_964503355.1 uncultured Mesoaciditoga sp. | reverse complement strand
CGGCTTATCCACGCTGTTAAAAGGACTGAAGCTCTTCTCAGATGTTGAGATAACGGCGGTTGTAACCGTTACAGATGAAGGTGGTAGTTCAGGGATTATAAGAGAAGAACTGGGCGTTCTTCCTCCTGGAGACATAAGAAACAACATAGTCGCCCTCGCCGAAGATGAATCGCTTATGGCAAAGGTTATGAGTTATCGTTTTCAAGAGGGACAAACTTTCAAAAATCACAGCTTAGGAAATTTGATCATCGCCGCTTTAACAAAGATAACCGGTGGTTTTGCGAACGCAATAGAAAAACTCTCGGCAACTTTGGCTATAAAAGGAACTGTTCTGCCTGTTACAGAAGACGCGGTAAGATTGGTGGCAAAATTGGAAGATGGTAGACAAGTGATAGGGGAAACCAATATAGTTGATGCGCACACGAGGATCATGGATTTGACTTTGGATAGAAAGGCGAAAGCTTATCCAAAAGTTTTGGATGCGCTTTCTAAATGCGATGTGGTTGTGCTAGGGCCTGGCAGTCTTTACACGAGTATAATTCCAAACATTCTTCTTTCTGAAGTGAGAGAAGCGATAAGCAAAAAGCCAACTATTTTGATCGCAAATCTCATGACGCAACCTGGAGAAACCGATGGTTTTTCTTTGGAAGATCACGTTGTCATAGTGGAAAAATACTTAAAAAAGCCGTTGGATAAGATAATTGTAAACGTGGGTTCAATACCCACAGACGTTTTAAGAAGGTACGAGGAAGAAGGTTCCATGCCGGTACAAACACGTGACAAAGATGAAAAATTGGATGGAAAGCTTGTGAAATCACCGCTGATCACCGTTGAATTGGATCCAAAGGATGGCAAAGAAAAGCTCAGACACGATCCGTTAAAACTCGCCGCGGTTGTTAGAGATATCGCCATGGAAATGGTGGAAAAATGATATGTCTTTCACTTCGGATGTTAGAGAAGAACTCTGTGATGTCAAAATAGAAGAACGGCTTGCTCGAGCCGAATTTGCCGGATTTTTAAAATTCAAAGGCATGCTGGAAATAGGAAAGCAGACGCATTTTGAGCTTTCAGTCAAAAACCTTTGCGCTGCCAGAAGGGTTAAAAATCTCCTTCGCTTTATGAGAGAAAGAAGCGTGGATGTTTTCTATCACGAAGAAAAAAAACTAAAAAGGGGAAGGATATTTCTCTTTCGAATAAAGGTGAAAGACGTTTCGGATTTCATGAAAAGCTTGCACTTGAACATGTTGGGTGAGGTTCAAGAAGAAGCGTTTTCAGATCCGGTTGTGTTCTCCGCATTTTTACGAGGGGCGTTCATCTCTTCTGGTTCCGTTGTAGATCCGGCACGTCACCATCATTTGGAGCTGTATCATAACAAGGTGGAGATACTTCAAAAGATAAAGGAAAAACTCGAAGAATTTTTTGGAATTTTCGGTCATATTGCCAAGTTGAAATACGGTTACAGATTTTACATAAAAAACGGTGAGATGATAGAGGAATTCTTGAATTTCATCGGTGCCATAAAAGCCGCAAAGAAGGTACACAACATAATGATGGAAGGAAGAATACGTTCCGATGTCACCAGAAGTTTAAACTTCATAGAAGCCAATTCAAAACGAAGTGGAAGCGCTGCCCTCAAACAGATAAACGCGATCTTAAGCGTGGAAAAGGAAATCGGTTTGAATTCTCTTCCGCCGGATCTTCGTGAAATAGCAAAGGCAAGATTGGAAAATCCAGAGTGTTCTTTAAGAGAGCTTGGAAATCTTTTCGATCCTCCACTCTCCAAATCCAAAGTTCATAGAAAGCTACAAAAGATATTGAAGATGGCCGAAAGAGGGAGGGATGTACGATGAAATGTCCATTTTGTGGTTATCCAAATACAAAAGTACAAGATTCCCGCTCGATAGAAAACGGCTTGGTCATAAGAAGAAGGAGGGTATGTCCTAAATGCGGAGCTAAATTCACGACTTACGAAAGATTTGAAGGCGGAACTCTTATGGTTATAAAAAAAGACGGAAGAAGGGAAAAATTTTCACGCGAGAAACTCATGGGAGGAATTATCAAAGCCTGTGAAAAAAGGCCCATTCCAATGGAAAAGATAGAAGAAATTTCCAACGCCTTGGAAGCACGTGCCCAAAAAAAGGGAAGTGAAGTAAGCACGAAAGAGATAGGTGAAATGATAATGGAGGAACTTAGAAAATTGGATCAGGTTGCTTACGTGCGTTTCGCTTCCGTTTATCGCGATTTCAGAGACATAGATCAGTTCATAGAAGAGATAGGAAAATTAAAAGGAGAGAAATGATATGGACGAAATGATTTTGGTCATCGAAGATTCCGATTTGAACACGTTGTTCAACGACTATGGATTTTTGAGTATTCCACTTGAAAAGATAAAAAAATTGGTGGAAAAAAGGGGATTCTTTGTAAGAAGATCGAGGGCAGAACACGACAAATCTCTACGGCAACTCATTCCTTATGTGGTGATAAAAGACAAAAACGGATTGTACCTTATGGTTAGAAGGCTGAAAACACAAACCGAATCGAGGTTACATGGATTCTACAGCTTGGGCATAGGCGGACATGTCAACGACACGGATGACGGAAATTCTCCATGGATGAAATTCTTATCCGGAATGGAAAGAGAAATAAACGAAGAGGTTGACGTTGAAACGTACGATTGGCCAAAATACGTTGGAATCATTAGAGAAAACACGACCGATGTCAACAAAGTTCACCTTGGGATAGTTTTCACCATCACAACAAAGGTAAAAGGAATAAAGGAAAATGACAAATTCACATGGGAATTGGTCACCCCAGACGAGATCACGAAGAGGTACGACGAATTGGAATCGTGGTCGCGTCTTTCTTTTGAAGCAATTGAAAATATGGAAAGATGATTTCACATATCTCCAAACGCTTTTCTTACGATCCTTTCAAAGAGCTCAACTTGCGAGCTTGTTCTTAAATCCAAAGTTCCGAAATCCGCTTCTATTTGGACATCCATCTTGTTAAAATTTGACATGGGAAATACTTGAACATTCTCCATAGAAGTTAACTTTTCAAATAAAGATTTGGGCAATTCGGAGGATATTTTAACGGTTATCTTTTTAGACGCTTTAACCATATCTAAAGCCTTGTCTATCTTCCTTTCCACATCCCCTTTTTCCATTTCAACAAGTAGAATTTCTTTTACGACGGCTATACTCAGATCTATCAAAGAGGTTTTCACTTCATCGATGGATTCGCTTATTTGATTGTTAAAGTTATCGAGAAGGGTTTTTAATTCTTCGATCTGCTCCTCCAATTCTTTTTTCGCTTCCTGAAATCCGTGGGCGTACCCATTTTCTTTGGCTGATTCCTCTATCGTTTTCGCCTGAAGTTGTGCAGATGCGATAATTTCCTTGGCTTTTTTTTGGGCTTTGCTCAAGATCTCTTCTGCCCGTTTTTCAGCCAATTTTACCGGATCTTCTGTGATTTGATCATCTCTTTTCCCACTTTCAGATTTGCTGAAAACTTTTGTCGGCCCAACGAGAACGGTTTCATCGGTGAGGTTCGCTTTTTTTATGATATCAGACAATGAGGTCTTCACCTCCGCCCCTGCTTATCACTATTTCGCCGGCATCTTCAAGTTTTCTTATTATCGCGACTATTTTCTGTTGAGCCGCTTCAACATCTTTCACCCTCACCGGTCCCATGTATTTCAGCTCGTCTTCGAGAAGACTGGCGGCTCTCTTGGACATGTTCTTCATTATCTTTTCTTTAACTTCATCCGACGAACCTTTCATCGCCAAAGCCAGATCGTGTGTATCCACTTCTCTTAATATCATCTGAATAGAACGATCGTCCAACGTCACTATATCTTCGAACACGAACATCCTGTTCTTTATCTCTTCAGCGAGCTCTGGTTCCGTTTTTTCCAAAGCGTCTATTATCCTCTTTTCGGCGGATCTGTCCAGCGAATTCATAACTTCAACCGCCACATCTATGCCACCGACGTTGCTGAAGTCTTGGGTTACAAAGGTTGACATTTTCTTTTCAAGCACCTTTTCGACCTGTTTGACTATCTCAGGTGAAGTACTCTTAAGCAAAGCCAACCTCTTCACAACTTCGGATTGCAGTTCTTCAGGCAGAGACATTAAAACTTGAGAGGCCTGTTTTGGCTCCAAATACGCCAAAACCAACGCGATAGTTTGCGGATGCTCATTTCTCAAAAAATTCACGAGTTGAACGATATCAGCTCTTTTCATGAAGTCGAAAGGTTTTACCTGAAGATTGGAAGTCAAATTTTCTATTATCTCCAGGGCCTTTTCTGGTCCCAATGCTTTTTCCAATAAATCCCTTGCGTATTCTATTCCACCTTCGTTTATGAATTCTCTCGCCCTTATGAGTTGCGAGAATTCTTCGAAAGCTTTTTTTCTCTCTTCGTTGCTGACTTCACGCAAATTAGCTATCTCCAGAGTTAACTCTTCTATCTGTTCCTCTGGAAGATTTTTCAATATCTTAGCCGCCCTTTCAGCTCCCAATGCCAAAAGAAATATGGCGGCTTTTCTTCTGTTTGGAATTTCGTCTTTTTTCTTCTTTTCAGCCATTATCAATCCTTAGACATCCATATTTTTATTATATTGGCCACTTCAGCTGGATCTTCTTCAACCCATTTGATGGCAGTCTCTTTCAATTTTATGAGCTCTTCTTCTTCTGGAGTACCCTTCGTTTTCTTCGTCATTTCCAAAACTTCTTCTTCTATCTTTCTTCTCTTTTCTTCTATCTCTTTCAACCTCTTCTTCTTCTTTCTCTTCATACTCAAATAGTAAAAACCAACGGTCATGAATATCGAAAGGAGAACACTGTAAATAACCATATCTTTGAATCTGCGTTCGGCTTCGAGTTTGGCTTCTGCTTGAGCGGCGGCTTTGGCAGCACTTCTATCAAAGGTTGTGGGTATAACTTGAACGGCGCTCGCACTCGTGCCGATTGAGTTTGCCACGGCCATCTTTATTTCAGACGCTTCTTTCACATTCGTTGAATTCAGAAAAACCGTCATTCTCAGATCTTTTATCTCACCTGATTTATCTTCTATGATCTGATTGTACGTTTGAGAAACATCGTAATTTCTTATGCTCTTGGAATAAGTGGAAACTTGTGAAGATGGTGAAGTACTCACGTACGTTGGTGGAATGTTTGAATTTGAACCGACAGCGCCAGCCGGTGCCCCATTTGTGGAAAGACTGTTTTCTTCTTGTTGACTGACAAGCACACCCGTGTTGTTTTTGGAATCAGTTGGAGTGTATACTTTACTCTCTTGCGTTATCTTTTGCCAATCCAAAACAGCATTGGCGGCTACAGCGACGTTACCATATCCAAAAACGTTGTAGAGCATCTTCTTCACTTTGTCCACGTAATATTTTTCCACGGATTGTTTCAGTTTCAGTTTCGAAGCACCGGAAATTGCCGAATCCGAAAGGTTAACTTCGTCGCTTAAAACGTTCGAATACTGATCCACCACTTTGACATCCTTAACAGACATGTTTCCAACCGCACCGGCAACCAAGTTCATTATACCAAGCACCTGCTCGGGGCTTAAAGTCATGGAAGGTTTTAAGACCACCAACACCGAGGCTGTGGGTTTTTCTTCTTCGCCGGGTACATAGTAAGTGTATTTTGGTAACGCTAAAAACACCCTCGAATACCGTACCGCATTTATCATGTCTATGCTTCGTTCCAATTCGCCTGCCAATGCTATTTGAAAGTTAACCTGTCTGTCAAAACTCGTCATTCCCATGGAAGAAAGTGAACCGTTCTGAAGCAGACTGTAACCTTTCACTCCAGCATCGGGACCAAGAACCCCCAACGTTGCCAGTTTCATTCTCACGTTGTACACGTTTTCCGAGGCGGGTATGTATATGGTCCCGTTTTTCCCAGCTTTATAAGGAATGTTAAGACTATCCAATTTTTGTGCGATGTAACCCGCGCTTTCTTCGCTTAGATTTGACACTAAAACAACGTAATGCGGACTTGCATTTATGGCTATCAACATCCATAAACCCACAACAACACTTATCGCCACAACGATCCATATGATTTTTCTTTCAATACTAAGTGGCTTAAAGCGTTTTTCATAAAAATTCTTCAGCTGATCTTTTAGATCACTGAACTTCAACGCCATTTAATTTCATCACACCTTGGAAAGTATCTTTTCTCTTATTTCCTGAATTTTCTCTTCTATCTCATCGGAATCGTCTTTTCGAGCATCGTAAGCTATTTTACCACCAACCACTGTGAATTGCACTCGCGCGTCTCTTAAGAAGTCAAAAAGCAGGTTCCTCAACACCGGTTTTTTTCCGCTCCCCAGTGGTCCTCTATAATTATACAACGCGAAGTCGGCAAGATAACCTGGAACGATTTTTCCTATTGGTTTGTCGAGCAACTTCGCACCGAAATGGTAATTGTTGTCCAACAAGATCTTCTTGGTTTGATATATGGAATCGAAATCACTGCCACCTTTTATCATCCTTCTCAAAAGGAAGGCTATTTGGGATTCCATCAGCACCGAAAAATCGTGAACATCTCCACTCCCTATTGAAAGGTTGACACCTCTTCCCATCATTCCATCTATGTCCGGAAACGTCATGTTTTTTATCATCATCTCTCTTGGACAATAAACTGCCATCGTGTCGGTTGAGGCCATTATATCCAGATCTGTTTCGGTGAAATGCTGGGCATTCACTATAACTTCGTGATCTCCAAGCATACTTATATGTCTAAGCCTTTCCAAATTGGACATGCCGTATTTGAAAAACGCCTCTTTTTCCTCTTTAAGTTCATCGGAAAGCAATATCACTATGAAAGCCCCTGTTGAATCAGCGAATTCTTTCAATTGTCTCAATTCCTCATCGTTGAATGAGGTTATGGAATTCAGAGGTATGTATTTTGGATGTTCTCCAGACTTTAAAAGCCTTTGGAGATCTTCGGGAGTTTTTATTCCTTCTCCCACGGCAAAACGAAATGGTCTTGTGCTCATAACCGATTCAACGGTCTTTTCAACTTCTATCTTGTGAAGATATCTATCTATTGAACCGGCTAGCGCCGTTACTCCCTGTTTGAGCGAGTCGTGAGCTATCTTATCCGCCATGACGAAGAATATTTCCTCGTTTAACACATTTTGTAACACTTCGGAAATTTTGTGATACAGCTCTTGGGACGGTATTCCGGCACGTTCTTCTATTCCAAAAGTTGGAAAAATGGCGGATTCCATTTTGACATAAGCGTTGACGAATCCCGGAAGGATGGTCATTCCATTTCCGTTTATCACATCTTGAACATTTGAATACTTTTTTTCGAGCACGTTACTTGGACCTACTTCCACTATTTCATCTTCTTCTACATAAAGAGCACCTTTGTCTATTATTCCAAATTCCGAATCGTTACTCACTATTCTAACGTTCTTTATCAGCATCATTTCTCACCTCGTCTGATAGCTTCGCTTCAACCAATTTTACCACTTTATGGTTAAAAAAAGTGAATACTTTAACTCGAAATATATTATTAACCTTTTTTTCGTTTTAAAAAGCGGTCTTTAAAAAGACCGCTGTTGGTGCCGAGGGCGGGACTTGAACCCGCACGAGCTTTTCAGCCCACTGGATTTTGAATCCAGCGCGTCTGCCGATTCCGCCACCTCGGCGCTACGTATGGATTATATACGTTTATCATCAAAGTGTCAAGAGGCTAAAAGAAAAAATCATTCGGATTCACAAAAAATTATTCTTCTCAACTTGTGCGCAAACTTTACAAGCAATGTGAATGCGATCAGACAGGATGCTTTTTGAACATCTCCGTTCTATCATCATCATGGATCAAGTGAAGATATCTATTCTTCGCTTCTTCGGCAAATCTCGTGAGTATCGCCATCAAATCGCTGTTGGTCAACGCTTTTTTCACATCTGGATCTGATTCTATCTTTCCCAGAGAAAAGAGTTTTTCATCTTCAAACGAAAGCCTTACCTCTTCTTTCAAATCGAAGTTTTTTTCGAATATAGATGAGAACAGTTTTTCCACCGCTCTGATGAAAGCTTCTCTAACTTCTTCTGGCCTCTTTGACATGTTCAATTGTGCACGATAAGTTTTAGATATTTCCTTTTCAAAATTCACGTAGCTGTCCATCTTATCCCTCCTCTGAAATTATGAATTTCAGTAGAATTTATACTTTTTTAGAAAATTCCAAGCAGATAGTTTATCAACGTTAAAGCCGCTATCACGGCCGTTTCAGTTCTCAACGTTCTGTTTCCAATTTTCACACTCTCAAATTTCTTGATTCTAAAAAACTCTCTCTCCTTTTCACTGAATCCGCCCTCTGGCCCAATTGCCAGTATTATGTTAGGAGAAATTTCTATATCCTTAAAGGTTCTTTCTGACTTCGTGTCTAACATGAGTTTTGTCGCATTTGTAGAGATATGCGGAAATTCTCCCTGGATGTTCTTCACTTCGGGTAAGTACAAAGTCCCACATTGTTTCATCGCATCGCGCACGATCAATTTCATCTTCGTTAATTTTGACTCGGTTTCCTTGCGTGTGGTTCGAAGCATATTCATAAAATACAGCCGATCCGCACCAAGCTCTACGGCCTTTTCAAGGGCGAATCTTGTTCTTTCCCATCTTACCGGTGAGAGAACAACGCTTATACTTATTCGATTTGGTGGTTGAAAACGCTCTTTTTTCAGAATTTTAGCGGTATCTAAGGACAACAATTTTCCCACGTAAAGCGATCCTCTTCCATCGGTGAATTTGATCTCAGAGCCTTTGGAATATCTTAAAACTTTAATATGGCGCACTTCGTGCGCGTCAAAGTGCGCCATATCGTTATCCACCTTAGCGAAAAAGAAAGAAGACATCAGATCTCCTCTTTACCTCCCATGTAAGGTCTTAAAACTTCTGGAACTTCTATCTTTCCGTTTTCCTTTTGATAATTTTCAAGTATGGCCACCAATGTGCGTCCAACGGCCAAACCAGATCCGTTTAAAGTATGAACGAATTCGAGACTGTTGTCTGACTTTCTATATCTTTCATTTGCCCTTCTCGCTTGGTAATCGGTGACGTTGCTACACGAAGATATCTCCTTGTAATTGTTGTAAGATGGTAACCATACTTCTATATCGTAAGTTCTTGAGGCGACAAATCCCAAATCTCCCGTGCACAACTCTATAACCCTGTATGGAAGCTTAAGGTATTGCAAAACTTCTTCCGCATCGCGGGTGAGTTGTTCCAAGGCTTCGTATGATTTTTCAGGTCTGGTGTACATGACAAGTTCGACTTTGTCAAATTGATGTTGACGGATCATGCCTTTAACGTCTTTACCGTAACTTCCCGCTTCTCTTCTGTAACATGGTGTGTAAGCGACGTATTTAAGAGGAAGGTCTTTTTCGTCTATAATCTCATTTGTATGTAACGCCGATAAAGGAACTTCGGCGGTTGGAATTAAAAAAAGATCGTCAAGAGTTGTCGAATAAGATTCTTCCTCGAATTTTGGTAATTTCCCGGTATTTATCATGGTTTCACGGCTCACCATATGAGGTGGCATGACTTCCATATAACCGTGCTTTGTGGTGTGCAAATCGAGCATGAAAGATATCAACGCTCTTTCCATTTGAGCGGCTTCTCCGTAAAGGATCGTGAAGCGCGAACCTGACAGTTTGGAAGCGCGTTCGAAATCGAGCAAATTTCTTTGAGGTCCAAGTTCCCAATGCGCTTTTGGAGTGAAATCGAATTTTCTTGGTTCCCCCCATCTTCTCACTTCAACGTTTTGTGTCTCGTCTTCGCCAAAAGGCACCTTTTCGTAAGGAAGATTTGGTATTCTTAAAAGTCTATCTTTCAATTCTTTTTGCAATTTTGAAAGTTCAGATTCCCCTTTTTTGATCTCTTGGGAAAGTTCCTTTCCCCTTTCCAAAATACGTTTTGCCCCTTCTTCATCTTTGGCGGCTTTGAATTTCGCGACCTCTTTTGATATGGAATTTCTTTCAGCCCTTAAGGCATTCAATTCGGTCGTAAGATCCCTTATCTTCTTATCCAGTTCCAAAACTTCATCCACTTCCGTTGATTTTACCTTTCTCCTACCCAGCAACTCCTTAACCTTTTCAGGTTCACTTCTTATGAGCTTTATGTCCAGCAATTCACCCACCTCCATTTTCTGAAAGTATAGCGCTTTTTGGCTTTTTAGACAAGAATGGAAACCATTTTTTTCGAAAAAATCACGATGATCTTATAAGAAAAGTGTTTTCATCAAAACTGATTTTTTTCGATCGAATGAGTTTTGAAAGTGTTATTCTAACTTCGCATGATCTTCTTTGGGTGTTGTAAAGAATGAAAAGCGATATATCTTCGGATTTTGAAAGTTTTTCCACGATTTTTCCTTCATTCATCTCACCACTTTTTAAAAATTCGAGTATCTCTTCCTCCATTTTCTCACATCTTTCTTTCGTAG
>CAZCZS010000055.1:8907-10661 GCA_964503355.1 uncultured Mesoaciditoga sp. | reverse complement strand
ACATCTTCAAAATCCATCCGTTCAGTTATTCAAGATATATGTGAATACTTTCCAGCAACGATGGGACTGGCGATACGTTCGATCCTATTCTCTATTATATTGGGAGTGGTGCTGGGAATTGTATCCGCCGTTCATCGTAACAGCTGGTTAGATCACTTCTCACGAATTTTTTCCATTTTAGGAGTTTCCATGCCCGTCTTTTGGACAGGTCTCATACTGTTACTGATATTCTATTATCTTTTAGGATGGCTTCCCGGCACGGGACAATTGAGTTTATTTACCATACCACCACAACATATAACCGGCATGGTGATCTTCGATTCGATATTAACCGGAAATTGGCAAGCCGCTTGGGATGGTTTTCGTCACATAATTCTTCCATCGATAGTGCTTGGGTACGCCGCGACCGCTTCGATAGCCAGGATAACAAGGGCCAGCATGTTAGATGTGCTAAGACAAGATTTCATAAGAACGGCCAAAGCCAAAGGACTTTCCAAAAGAACGGTTATCTACCGTCATGCCCTGAGAAATTCGCTTATCCCAGTTATCACCGTCATCGGCTTGACATTTGGAAGTCTTTTGGAAGGAGCGGTTTTAACGGAAACAATATTCGGTTGGCCGGGACTTGGGAGGTATATAGTCAATGCCCTTCTCGTCTTAGATTATCCGGCAATAATGGGAGGTACCTTCTTTATAGCCCTTGCCTATTCGTTGGCCAATTTGGCCGTCGATCTGACGTACGCTGCTCTCGATCCACGAATGAGAACGTGATCGGAGGTGTTTTTATGCCAGCTATTAGTGAAAGATTTAGAGAATTCATAAAAAGAAGAGAACCTATAATTGAAGATTGGAAACACACCGTATATCTCTGGAAAAATACAAAGCTTGCGTTGATAGGCAGCGTTGTTATAGGCATATTTCTTCTCGTTGTCATCTTTGCTCCTCTTATCGCTCCATACGATCCATTCGCGAACAACATGGCTCAACGCTTACAGCCTCCAAGCTGGAGCCATTTCTTCGGAACGGATCAATTTGGACGCGATATTTTCAGCCGGGTCATTTATGGTTCTCGAATAGAAATATGGATAATATTTCTTGTTTCTTTAATAAGTGGTGGATTGGGAACGTTGTTGGGAGTGATAGCCGGTTATTTTGGAGGAGCAGTTGATGAAATAATCATGAGAACGACAGACATGTTCCTCGCTTTTCCAAGTCTTGTTCTCGCGATGGCTTTCGCCGCGGCTTTGGGACCTAGTCTCACCAATACCATAATAGCCATTTCAGTCGTGGGATGGACGGTTTTTGCGCGTCTTGCAAGGGCGGAAGCTTTGAAGGTAAAAAAGCAGCCATACATAGAAGCCATACGTTCCATTGGAGCGGGAAATCTGCGAATAATGTTCCTTCACGTGCTTCCAATGTGTCTTTCTCCTATTCTTGTGCAATTGACTTTAAGAATGGGAACGATCATCTTGACGGCAGCTGGACTTGGTTTTCTTGGACTTGGTGTGAGACCACCTCTTCCCGAATGGGGAGCAATGGTTAGCGATGGGAGAAGCTATTTGGTTGGACAATGGTGGATTTCCACATTTCCCGGTATAGCCATAGCGATTGTTGTTTTGGGATTCAACTTCCTGGGAGATGGAATAAGAGACATAATGGATCCAAGGCTAAGGAGATGAAAAGATGCGCGGAGATCTTTTAGATGTCAAAGACTTGAAAGTGGTTTTTTACACTTACAGAGGAATTATAAAAGC
>CAZCZS010000055.1:0-8897 GCA_964503355.1 uncultured Mesoaciditoga sp. | reverse complement strand
GAACCATGGAGAAAGATTGGGCATCATAGGAGAAACTGGTTGTGGAAAGTCCGTAACATCTTTGGCTATAATGAATCTCATAGAACAGCCAGGTGAAATAGTGGAAGGCGATGTTTTCTTTGAAGGTCAATCCATGCAAAAAATGAGCAAAGATGAGATATACAAGATCCGTGGTAGAGAAATGTCGATGATATTCCAAGAACCGATATCCGCTTTAAATCCCGTCATGAAAGTGGGATATCAGGTAGCAGAAAGCGTTTCCATAACGAATGGAATCCCTATAAAAGACGCTTATCCCGAAGTTTTCAAAATACTTGAAATGGTGGGATTAGATGCCAAAAGAACCATGAAATTGTATCCGCATGAGCTCAGCGGTGGAATGGCTCAAAGGGTGATGATCGCAATGGCTCTCGTGGTTCATCCAAAACTTTTGATAGCGGACGAACCCACTTCTGCACTTGATGTTACCATTCAAGCTCAAATAATGAAGCTCTTAGACGAATTGGTAAGTGAAATGGGAAACGCCGTGATCCTCATCACCCACGATATGGGAGTTGCAGCTGAATTTTGTGACAAGGTGGCCGTCATGTACGCGGGAAACGTTGTGGAATACGGCGATATTTTTGAAATATTCGATCATCCTCTTCATCCTTATACAAAAGGGCTTTTGATGGCAGTACCGAAAGTTGGACGTTCTGAAGAATTGGTTGGTATCTCCGGAAGTGTTCCGGATCTCGTCAATCCTCCAAGCGGATGCAGATTCCATCCAAGATGCCCTCAAGCTATGAAAATTTGCGAAAAGTCGTTACCACCCCTTGTAGAAGTGGAACCAAACCACTACGTGGCTTGTCATCTTTATTCGCAAGAAGGTGAAAAAACATGAAAATTGAAGTGGCCAGCGACACTCTTGTCGAAGTGAAATCTTTAAAGAAATATTTTCCTTTAAGTAGAGGGCCTTTTAGAAAGCCTTTACAAGTGAAAGCCGTAGACGACGTATCTTTTAAAATCCCAAGAAAAAGTATATTTGCAGTTGTGGGCGAATCCGGTTCGGGTAAAACCACTCTTGCGCGAACCGTCTTAAGATTGATAGAACCCACGGCGGGCAAGATTCTTTACAAAGATGAAGATCTGACGAAGATGAACCTGAAGGAACTCAGAAAATTCAGGAAAAAAATGCAGATAATATCCCAAGATCCTTACAACTCTCTTCATCCAAGAAAACTCGTGAAAGACATAGTGGGTGAAGGATTGAAAATACATTTTCACATGTCTTCAAATGAAATCATGGATAAAGTGAAGGAAACACTTGAAAGAGTGGGATTAAGGGAAGAACATATGTTTCGATATCCTCACGAATTCAGCGGAGGACAACGACAAAGGATAGCAACTGCGCGCGCCATAGTGTTAAAACCAGAATTTCTCGTTTTGGATGAGCCCACATCCGCGTTGGATGTCTCAGTGCAAGCCATCATTCTAAAAATGCTAAAGGAATTAAAAGACTCTCTCGATTTGACGTATTTATTCATCACTCACGATCTGGCCGTAGTTGATTACATGGCAGATTATGTGGCCGTGATGTACTTGGGACAAATTGTGGAAATGGGAACGAAAGAAGAGATATTCAATCAGACATCTCATCCTTATACATATCTTCTCATGAATTCCATTCCCAATCCAGACCCTCACTTAAGAAAGAAAAAAACCATTCCAAAAGGTGAGATTCCAAGTTCCGTTAACCCACCAAGTGGATGTCGTTTTCATACAAGGTGCCCTTACGCGAAGAAAATTTGTGAAGAAAAGGCCCCTCCTTTTGTGAATTTATCTGAAACTCATTTTGTAAGATGCCATTTTCCACTTTCGAAAAAAATGTGATAAAATTGAATTATCTCTTATTAAAATTTCATTAATACATAATTCAATTTTCGAACAAGGAGGGATAACATGAAAAAGAAAGTACTGTTGGTATCGTTAACAGCGCTCATTTTGAGCTTGTCGTTAAGCGCTTGCATGTTAACGGGGACTCCGATAAACGTGAGTGGAACATGGCATGTAAAAGCTATTTACACCGCCCCCGATGGCAGTTCGACAACTGTCCTCGAAGATGATATGGAGTTTCAACAGAATGGAACATCGCTAACGGTTGATTACGTTTTTCATGGAACGGTAAGCGGAAATCAAGTGACATTTTCTTTTTCCTATCAAGGAAGTACTATGTCCTTCAGCGGGACGGTAAACGGAAATAAGATGTCTGGTACGTGGACGGTAAGTGATGGAACAAGCACTTTTGGTGGAACATGGACTGCTACCAAAAAGTGATCGAACGAAAAGGAGGGGATGAAAAATGAAGAAACTGTCGATTTTTATACTCGTAATTTCAATACTCACCGTAGGTGCCTACGCAACTACCTACATAGGAATGGGATTTACACGGGAAATGAGTGGACAGCAACGAGATTTCATCAACGGTCGAGTCACATTTGGAAACATTTTGACAATGGATGTTGAGGGAAGTTTCAAAATTCCAAATCCAGATCCTACAAAATGGGCTCAAATTTACACGTACGTGAATTTAAGCATTCCCGTTTCCAATTTTGAAATATACGCTGGATTCAGTCCTTGTCTTTTTTTCTCGTATGGTGATTTCTCCACGCAAGGATTCCAAACCTTCGGCTATTTGCACGCTGGTGTGGCGTTAAAACTACAAAAATTAAGGATATATGGAGAGGCTTTAAAGGTATTGTATTACTCATCATTTCATTTCGACGATATAGTTGTTGCAAGCGTGGGAGCTCAAATCGGATTCTAACGACGATGGGATGACAAAAAGGCCAATCATTTCGATTGGCCTTTTTTTAAATTCCATTTGTAAGAAGCGTTCCAACGTTTTCTCCCATCACGCTTTTAAGAAAATTTCCGCTTTTGAAAAAATTCATAACCATTATCGGGATGGAGTGTGCCTTGCAAAGGGCAAAAGCAGAGGTATCCATCACGTTTAAATCGAGTTTTATAGCTTCTTCAAAACTGAGTTGGGAAAATTTTTCGGCGGTTGGAAATTTTTTGGGATCCTTTGAGTAAACGCCATCAACTTTCGTACCCTTTATGAGAATTTCAGCTCCCATCTCCGCCGCTCTCAAAGCCGCAGCCGTATCCGTTGTGAAGAGCGGATTGGAAGTTCCTCCACCGAATATGGCAACCTTACCTCTAGAAAAGGTCTCTTCTATAAGATCGTAAGTTAACCTCTCAACGGAAGGAAGATTGGTTACATGTGACATGACCACCGAGTTTATACCGCGTTTTTTCAAAGCAGAACTGAGATAAAGTGAATTTATTATGGTGCCCATCATACCTATCTGATCGGCGTAAATCGAACCAACATAGGAAAGTTCTTCGCCTCTAAAGAGGTTTCCAGCCCCTACAACAATTCCGAGTTTTACACCTTTTTGAACCACTTTTTCTATTTCCCCTACGATGTACTCTCCCATCTTGGGATCTAATCCTTTTTTACCTTCACCTGAAAAAGCTTCACCGCTGATCTTCAGCAGAACCTTCTCGTACATCAGTGACACCTCTCCATTTTCTTTAAAAAAAGGTGAGCTTTCGCTCACCTTCATTGACCAAGTTCGAATCTTACGAATCTTCTTACCGAAATGTTTTCTCCCATCTTGGCGATGGCTTCCTTGATCATCTCTTCAATGGTTTTGGAATCATCAAGAAAATATTTCTGTTCCATCAAACAATTCTCACTGTAGAATTTCTCCAGCTTTCCTTCTATTATCTTTTCTATGACTTTTTCAGGTTTTCCAGAATTCTCAAGCTGAGCACGGTAAATCTCTTTCTCTTTTTCGATGACATCTTCGGTGATTTCATCTCTGCTTACGTATTTTGGATTTTCCATGGCGATATGTTTGCATATATTTCTTCCCAATTCTCTGAATTCGTCCGTTCTTGCAACGAAATCCGTTTCACAGTTGAGCTCGATCATAACCCCAACGCGGTTGTTGAAATGAATGTAATCAACTATAGCACCATTTTCCGTGGCTCTTCCCGCCTTTTTATCAGCTTTACTGATGCCTTTTTTTCTGAGCAGTTCTTTTGCCTTTTCAATATCACCATTCGCCTCTATCAAAGCTTTTTTGCAATCCATCATGCCTGCTCCCGTTTGGTCGCGGAGTTCTTTGACCATCTTTGCGGATATTTCCACTTGTTCGTCCTCCTTCCAGAACTTGATCTTCAAACAATATTATCATATAAAGTTGAAAATTCAATTAACATACAGAGATTCAAATATTTTTCGTAATTTTTCACTCTCTCGTACGGTTTCCAAGGCTATTTCAGCGTGTCCTGTCATATAACCGTTACCTATTATCATGTTAACGTCTTTCCCGACTCCTTCGGCACCCAGTGCCGCTTTGGTAAAAGAAGTTGCCATCGAGAAGAAATAGACGGTTCCATAATCGCACGTTGCCAATATAGAACCCATTTCCGTATTCGGAACGTTCACCACGTTTATGGTTACCTCCGCCATTTCTCCATTTGTGAGTTCTGAAATGACCTTTTCTATCTCAAGTGCATTGGTCGCATCCGCTTCAACTATGTCTTTTATTCCAAGTTCTTCTAAATGCTTAGCCTTTTCTTTGGAGTGCACTACGGCTATTACCCTTCCCGTGGGCCCAGCGTACTTTTTTGCAACGTACGAACAAAGTGTTCCGGATTTGCCTGCCGCTCCTATTATAACAACGGTGTCTCCCGGATCGACCAAGCGCGCCGTTTGGGCAGGTGCTCCCGCGACATCCAAAACCGCCAGCGCCAATCTTTCATCCATATCTTCCGGTAACTTCGCGTAAACGCCACTTTCAAATATTATCGCTTTGGCCTCAACTTCAACCTGATCGGTATCAAGATGAACTTTCTTTACTTTATCTATTTTTAAAGGAGTTAAAGATAACGAGACAAGCGTTGCTATCTTATCTCCTTCTTTTACATGAACGTGTTCTTTCAAGGCGGCGCCTATTTTTTCGATTCTTCCTATGAGCATGCCACCAGATCCGGTAACGGGATTGTGCATCTTTCCCCTTTCGTTAACGATGTTCAAGATTTTGTCTGCAACTTTTTTTTCATCTTCTCCAACTTCATTTTTTATTTGAGTAAAAGATGCGGCGTCGATGTTGAGCATGGAAACATCCACAAGGATCTCGTTATCGTAAACCGTTTCCATGTTGTTATCGACTTTCCATGCCGGCTGCGGCAGAACTCCTGCAGGTTCTAAAACCCTATGTGTTCCGTACTTGTTTCCCATCATCGTTGCTTCCTCCTCCTCTTAGCTAAATGTATGATAAAGCGCTCATCTTTTCTCATCGTTTAAAAACTCTTCAACAGCTTTTCTTACCCTATCTCCAGATGCTTTGCCTTTCAAGGATTTCATGACCGCACCCATGAGCTTTCCAAATTCTTTCTTGGATTTCACGCCAAGTTCGTGAGCTTTTTCGTCTACCACTTTTTCTATCTCTTCATCAGAAAGTTCAGGTTTCGCAAATTCCTTGAGGATATCTCTTTCCATTTTTTCCTCTTCGTACAGATCATCTCTTCCACCACGTTTGTAATCTTGCATGGCTTCCTCACGTTCTTTTATCTGTTTTTTCACTATGGCGTCGAATTCTTCATCACTCACAGCTTTTCCAGAAGAAACTTCAAAGTTTTTAACCGCCGACATCAACATTCTGAGCACCCTTTTTTTCACTTCGTTTTTATCTTTCATGGCTTCTTTCAAATCTTTTCTTAACCTATCAATAACGTTCATTCTCATTCCTCCCGAAACATCGTGTCGATGTTTTTCAGTATGTGCTCGTTGAAGAAGTTGAATGCATCCAAAGCCCTTTTGCTGTTCGTTTCTTGGGCGTAGACCATCATCATGTATCCAAGAAGATAGGCGTCTGCATCGGTTAAGCCTTTAACCTTTTTTACGCGCGAAGCCAATCCCCTCAAACGCATCCGATTCGAGAAAGTTTTGGCAAAATCCGTTTTGTTCTTTATGTGGAAGTTTATGGCATCTACCAACACCGTTGAACCGTTCTCTATTATGTATTTGATCAGATCTTGGACTGCTTTTCCTTGCGTGTTTTCCATTTTTTATTCTCCGATTTTCATGAAATTCATTCTCCGTAACAGCCTATTCCAACGGTTGTGGGCCCCGTGTGCGTTGTGATGGTGGGCCACATTTTCAGAGTTTCTTGGGGAATATTCGACAATTCCATCATGTTACTCAAATTCTTTTTTATCTCTTCCATCATGCCAAGAGTGTTCGCCGCAGAGTAAGCAAAGAGGATGCGAACGTGTTCCTTGTTGTTTAAAAAATCTTTGCACAAGCTCGCCATCTTCACGAGTAATCTTTTTTTACCACGCGTGATAGTGGCCACTCCCGTTTCACCATCTTTTACCGTCAATATCGGTGATAATTTCAAAACGGAACCCACTAATCCGGCCGCCTTTCCTATTCTACCATTCTTTATAAGATGATCAAGTGTAGAAACTGTAAAGAAAACGTTTGAATTCTTTCTCACGATATCTATCATATTCAACGCCTCACTCAAGGGCATTCCACCTTTAACGTATTCCAATATTCTCCTAAGCATGAAATAGACTCCAGCGGAAATGTGCAAACTATCAACAACATGTATTCGTTTGGGATCAACGTTGTTCGCGGCTATCCTCGCTGAATTGAAAGCTCCACTTACCCTTGAAGAAATGTGAAAAGACAATATCTCGTCGTATCCTCTTTTGAAAAGTTCTCTGTACGCATTTTCAAAATCCATCGGAGAAGGTTGAGACGTCCTTGCATCTTTTCCCGACGAGATCCAATTGTAGAATTTTTCCTTATCGAATTTTCCATCTTCGTATTCGTCATCACCCAAGAAGATCTTCATTCCAACCATTATGAAAGCGTTTCCCATTTCTTGCACGAAATTCGTGGTGATCCCGCATCCACTATCCGTCACAACACCTAACATATCGATCACCCCTTTTTCTTTCAATTATACGATAACGGTAGTTATTTTTGAAATGAATAATTTGAGTTCGTGATCAATTAGCCAATTTTATTTACATTTTCATGCTAATATATGAATATGTCACATTTAAATGGGGGGATTCAAATGAAAGAAGTGCTTGTTGATAACATTGAAGAGTTGTTTTCTTTTTTGGAAAGAGAGTATGGTACAGAATGGTACAACAAGGTTGCAATTGACATATTGAGCGGTGCTGAAAGTTCAGAAGAAGGCAAAATGAAGATGAAAGTCAGAATATCCGATCTTGACGAGCTGAGTTCTGACGTGAAAATAGAAAACTTAAGTAAGATTCTAAATGAAAGCGAGACATTCGATAAAAAAAGAGAAAAAACAACAGAAAGTCTTCCGAAACTTCCTCACTTTGAAATTGACATTTCTCAAGACAAAATGAAAGCATATCTAACAATTTATCCTGGTTTAGAAAGGGAAATACCAACCTTGGACGAAATATCACAATTTCTTCAAGAAAAAGGCGTGATTTACGGCGTAAAGAGAGACGAAATCAAAAAAATCTTGGAAGACAGATGTATTTTAAAACCCGTTTTAGTTGCCGAGGGAGAAGAACCAATTCCTCCTCAAGATGCGAATTTCAAATTGCTCTTTCCTTCAAGCGGCATGATCCTAAGTTCAAGAAAAGAAGGGGGAAAGACCGATTACGCATCTATGTATGAGATAGCATATTGTCACAAAGGAGATAAGCTTCTTGAAAAATTTCCTCCCAAAGAGGGAAAAAATGGTCGAGATGTCTTTGGAAAAGAGATTCCTGTTCCCAAAGCCAAAGACATAAATTTGAAGAAATTCATAGGAAAAAATGCGGAAATCTCAAAAGACGGGATGTTCATATTGGCTTCCATAGATGGACAACCTTTTCTATCGGAAGATGGAAAGGTAAATGTTAACGAGATATTCATCGTTAACGGAGATCTGGATTACAGTGTTGGAAATATAACGTTTCCCGGTACCATTTGGATCAAGGGAAATTGTGAAGAAAATTTCAAGATAAAATCGGATAAAGACGTGCTGATAGATGGCGTAGTTGGAGATACAAAAATAGAGGCAAAAGGAGCTATCCTCATAAAAGGTGGGGTGTTTGGAAAACACAAGGGACTACTTATCGCTCATAAGCACTTCAAAGCGAAATTCTTGAGTGAAGCTACGGTCATATCGTATGGTGATATAGAAGTGGACGAGTACATAATGAATTCACGCGTAATTTCAAATGGAACTATCACGGTAAATGGAAAAGGATGGATAAGCGGCGGCAGTGTGAAAGCTTCCTTTGATGTAATTGCAAATGTCATAGGAAACGTTTCAAAGATCCGAACACATGTATCGGCAGGAGTGAATTTTGATTCCTCAAGAAAAAAAGAAGAATTGAAAAACGATTTGAAGATACATTTGAAAAAGCTTGGAGAAGTTTCTGTTTTTCTAAACAAGATTCTAAATTCATTCAAAGAAGCGAAGGATGAAAAAAGAAAGAGATATCTTTTGGATCTTTTAAATCACCTTCGCAAAGAAAAAATAAAAATATTGAAAGAAGTTCAAAATTTAAGAAAAGCACTTGAACTTTTGGCATTCTCTTACAAAACGAAAGTGAAGAAAAAAGATTCCAAAATTATAGTAAAACAAAAATGCTTTGAAGGGACGCGTATCACAATTGGAGATGAAAGCATAAACGTTTATTTTGACATCGGACCTACGATATTTTCTTACGATAAAATCGCGCAAAAAATCCTCGCCATTCCTTACAAAAAATGGAAATGAGTTTAATGACTCATGTCGTGCGTGAGAGTAACGAAAAAAGATTGGGATGTAACAAAGTTCATTGAAAAAGGC
>CAZCZS010000054.1:8200-10674 GCA_964503355.1 uncultured Mesoaciditoga sp. | reverse complement strand
AAAAAAGTCATCCTGAACTTGATTCAGGATCTCGTTCTTATCTATGAGATTCCGGCTCGTAGGCCGGAATGACGTTGAGGTCAAAGATTCTCATCAACAGGCCGTAGGCCACAATGACGTTAAGGACAAAGATTCTCATCAATAAGTCGTAATCCGGAATGACGAAAAAGTGAGGAGTGAGAAGTAAAAGCGCGTAGCGCGTGGCAAACACAAAAACGAATAAAAATGCCGCCTGCCATCCACTACAAAACTACAAGCTACGCGCTGATTTTCTTTATTTATCTTGATGAAAACTTCAATGGAAACTGAAAAACCGTTAGTTTGTTCAAATCGTTTCACACAAGTTAATCATCTATTTTTCAATGAACTTCGTTAGACCTTACCTCTTTTTCATTACTTTCACCCACAACGTGAGTTAGCTTATAGCACTCAGTCGTTTATGATTTTCTTCATCGTTTCGAGTATTTCTTGGTTGATCAGATCCTCATCTTTGTAATACAAAACCGGAGCTCGAAAATAGGGAATTTTTCCCTTCATATCCATGGGAATTAAGAGTTCAAATTCATCTTTGTAATCTTTCCAATTTATCAAAACGGGTGTGGAAAGACCATCCTTAAGGCATTCTTGCAACGATGAAAAGTGGACGACATTTTTAAATGCGTCTTTTATATCTTTTATATTCTCGTCCTCAAGGTATGTGTACACTTCGATTTGTTTAAGCTGATCGAAACTTATGCCGGCTTTTTGACGATATACAAGGGTATTTCCTTCTTTTAATCTGTAGGATTTATTTCTATCGTCGATTTCTCTCTTGTGAGCAACTCTTCCTATAAGCGCACCGTCGATTGCGTTTTCACGCAACATGTAAAGTACCTCGGCCGCGCTTGAAGATGGAAATAATTCCACGTTTTTGAATTTTTTCGCGATTTTTTCCGCGTAAGGTGCCATCGTGGGACAGTAGGAAATTTTCATAACATCTTCACCTCCATGAATTTGAACGTTACTTCCTTATAAATCCAGCCAGCACAAGTCCATATCCACCGTGTACGGTTATCACGGGACCCGCTTCACAGGATAGAACGTCGTTATCGGTATGAGCTTTTATGTAATCAACTTCATTTTCAGCTTGAACGTGGGCGATGATAATTCTCTTATCGAGAACCGACGAGGTGTTTATGAAATTCACCATTTCTTTTAAAACTCTTCTGAAGCCCAGCGTTACCTTGTGAAGCCTTATTTCTCCTTCCACGCCTCTTAAAATGGGTTTGGCATTCAACAAACTCATCAACTTTCCGACAAGTGGTGCGGCCCTTCCACCCTTTACGAGATTGTCCACTACCTTTATTCCGAAGATGGTTTCAACTTTTTCGGAAAGTTCATTCAACACCTTAGCGCTTTCATTCAAGTCAAGAATTTTGGATATTTCACACGCTTTCAAAACAAGTGCTCCTAAAGCCGCAGAGGTACTTTTTGAATCTATAACTTTAACACGATTGGAAAACTCTTTTGCCGCCAACAAAGCACTTGTGTAAGTTCCACTCAATTTTGAAGACAGATGGATCGAAAGGATGCCATCGTATCTTTTCAGAGCTTCTTCGTAAGCGCGTTGAAACTTCGCGGGAGTTACCTGAGAAGTTTTCACGTCATCTCCGGCGTTCATACGATCTACAACTTCTTCGGAGGTTAACTTCGTCTTTTTACCGTTCAAAATCAAATCCAACTGTAAAACCTCTATATCGTGTTTTTCCAGCGATTCTCGCGGAAGATCGCAAGAACTGTCAGTTATCACTTTTATCTTCAATCCTTACGCCCCTTTTGTAAAAACTTAAAACTATATCTCCGTACTTCTTTCTTCTTTCAAGAAAAACGTGTTTTCCATCACTTGGAGGCATCTCTTTTTCAAAAGATTCTATTATTCCGACTCCATCTTCTTTTAGCAAATCGTAATGCTTATCCAACGCTTTGAACGCTTCAAAACCAAGGCCGCTTCCAAAAGGTGGATCCATGAAGATGATATCGAAGTGCTTGCGCTTTTCTTCGAGCCTTCTCATGGCTATTCTGAAGTCAACATTCATAACAACGGCTTTTGAATGAACTTTCTCAAGATTTTTTCTTATGGTCCAACACGAAGATTTCGCGATTTCAACTATGATAACTTCTTGCGCTTCTCTACTTAAAGCTTCTATAGAAACTATTCCACTTCCTCCAAAGAGTTCTAGCACGTTTTTGTTCGTAACGTCGATCGTATCGTAAAGCGCTTCTCTTACGATCGCTGGGGTATATCGTGTTCTTTTGTCTTTGACAGAAGAGATCGTGATGCCTTTGTACTTTCCTCCCGTTACCTTCAATTTCAACCAACCTCCACGAATTTTATTCTTTCGCCGTATCTTCTTCTTATCTCTGACATTAATTTTGGATGACGCTCAAGGTCGGGATCGTGTTCCATGATCTCATGAGCGTCTTCTTGAGCTTCT
>CAZCZS010000054.1:0-8190 GCA_964503355.1 uncultured Mesoaciditoga sp. | reverse complement strand
AAGAAGTTCTTCGTCGCGAATAAGATCGGCGACTTTAAACTCCGGTAAACCATGTTGGCGCGTTCCCATGAATTCGCCAGGTCCACGCAATCTTAAATCGTAATTCGAAAGTTCAAATCCATCAAAGGTACGCGAGAAATATCTTAGTCTTTCGTTTTCCACACCATTTGTCAGAAGGAAACAGTAAGATTTTTTCCCTCCTCTGCCAATGCGACCTCGCAGTTGATGAAGCTGAGCTAGGCCGAATCTTTCAGGATGTTCTATTACCATTACGTTGGCGTGTGGTATATCTATCCCCACCTCTATAACGGTTGTTGATACCAAGATCTCTATTTTTTTCGTCTCGAAGTCCCGCATGACTTTTTCCTTCTCTTCCGAAGGCATTTTTCCGTAAAGTAGCCCCACTTTATATCCCTTAAAGGGTCCTTGTACGAATTCTTCGTATATCTCTTTAGCGGCCTTGATATCCATCTTTTCGGATTCTTCCACCAAAGGAGAAATCCAGAAAATACCGCTTCCGCTTCTTATTTCCTCTTTCACAAATTCGAACACTTCCGCTCTCTTAGATGAGCTCACAAGCAACGTCTTAGGATGCTTTCTTCCCTTTGGCATTTCGTCTATTATGGTTATATCGAGATCACCGTATATGGTCATTGATAACGTGCGTGGAATCGGAGTTGCGGTCATGAAAAGCGTGTCCACCGCTTTTCCCTTTGACATCAAGGCTTCTCTTTGCCTTACACCAAATTTGTGCTGTTCGTCTATAACGACAAGTCCCAGATTGTTGAAGACGACATCTTTTTGAATGAGAGCGTGTGTTCCCACCACGATATCCACCAAACCCTCAGATATCATCTCTTTTATTCTTTTTTTTTGAGCAGATGGTGTGGACCCGGATAGGAATTCCATTTTTACGCCAAGATCTTTAAGATCGTGTGTCAGTCTCTCGTAATGTTGGCGTGCTAAAACGTAGGTTGGAGCCATGAATGCCGCTTGAAATCCACTTTCTATCACATCTAATATCGATATCTCAGCCACCACCGTCTTTCCGCTTCCAACGTCTCCCTGTAAAAGTCTGTTCATAGGTAGTGGCTTTGACAAGTCGGTCTCTATCTCCCTCACAGCCTTCTTTTGAGCGTTTGTGAGTTCAAATGGAAGGGAACTTGTAAAAGATGTTGAGAGTCTTCCAACGAATTGCTTGGAGATACCTCCCTTGGATTGAACGCTTTTTTTCACCATGAGTTGAGATATCTGCAAAAAGAAGAACTCTTCGTATGCCAATCTCTTTCTTGAAGAGTTCAAATGGTATTCGCTCGCTGGAAAATGAATGCCGTAGACCGCTCTTTTCACATCTAACAAATTTCGCTTTTCGACTATTTCTTCTGGAATCGATTCTTCAAGCAGGTGAACGTACGGTATATTCGATTCCATTATCAAGCGCATCATCTTTTGAGATATCCCGTATGTGAGATCGTAGATTGGCGTGATCTTGGCCGGCTTTTCATCCACGATTTCAAAATCTGGAGAATTCACCTGATACTGCCCTCTAACGTTTTTAACTATGCCACTGAAGGCGATTCTTTTTGCGTCTTTTAGGCTGTTAAAGAGATATTCTTGATTGAACCACACGAGATACATGTTTGAAAAACCGTCTGTGACTATCACCGTAACTATGACGTAATCCTTCACCCTTTTCTTCTGCACATCCACAATTTTTGCCGTTGCCGAGACTCGTTCACCACTTCTTAAAGCCAAAATGTTGAGGGATTTTCTCCAATCGTCATGCATCCGAGGAAAGTGATAGATGAGATCTCTAATGGTGAAAATTCCCAAACGCATCAGCTGTTCTTGTCTATGAGGTCCCACTTTTTTCGCGAATTTCACCGGAGAATCCAGATCGACCTTTTTCTCAATTTCTGGAGGAAGAGAAGTGAGGTTTTCCCTTCTCATCTTTTCTATCATTATCAGACCATTTTCAAGGCGTTTTTTCTTTCTTTCCTCAGGAAGTTTTGAGATGCCGAAGAAATATCTGCAGAACTTTTCCAACCTTTCACGAGCGTTAGCTGGTACATCGTAAACGTTCGAAAGAGCACGAAACATGAATATTTCGATCTTTGAAAAATTCCTTTCACCTTTCAGCGCTCTTTGTATCATTTCTTGTGAAAGTTTCAAAAAATCTTCGAAGAGCATTTCATCTTTCATTTTTGAACGTTGAAATTCGTCGCTGGTGGGGTCTTGAACTGAATTGAAGGTGCAATCGATTCGATGCCTATGCGCTGCAATTCCATCTCATCAACTTGATTTTTGGCGAAAAGTCCCATCACCGTGAACGCAACGGCTATGAGAATACCTATCACCAAAACGCTGAGTTGTCCTTTACGCATCGATATACCCCACATACGGCATATTTCTGTACTTTTGATCGTAATCGAAACCGTATCCCAGTATGAACTTGTCTTCTATGCTGAAACCGGAAAAATCGATTGGAGTGTCTATCTTCCTGTGAGCTCGCTTTTCGAATAGGGTTGCCACTTTCAGGCTTGCCGGTTCGTATTTAGAGAAGTATTTCAATATGTAATTCAGCGTTATACCTGTATCCACTATATCTTCAACGACCAAGATGTGTTTACCAGTTATGCTCTCATCAAGCCAAGACTTTACCCGTACCCTTTCCGTGCTTCCCTGGCCCGAATAGCTTGATACTTGAACAAAGCTGTATGAAACGTTCAATCCCACTTCTAACACCAGATCGCTGAAAAAATGAACCGCACCTTTTAAAACACAGACCGCCACTATTTCGTCTGTTATGGGCTTGTAGAAATCCGTTATCTCCTTACCCAATTCCTTTATTCTTCGCTGCAGCTGTTCCCTTGTGTAAAGTACGTGCACTCCTCCACCTCCATTGAATTCATGACTTCATCATACTTTTATCGTGAAATCACTCACTTTTTTAACAACGGACGGAGAAAACTTTGCCGCTCTTTTCTTGGTAATTCTGTTCAAAAAGAAATAGTAAAGTCCTATTATCACACCGGCTATTCCAAGTGACATGTAATCGTTCATTCCCGTGAGGTATTTTAACGTCAAGATTGTCGACAACAGTATGACCACGGGTATGCCGTAAAGTAACCCTGAGAGTGCGGACACGCTCACGCGCTCTGGTATATCTATTTCTACCGTATCTCCGACTTTTATATCGTATCCCTTTGGATTAACGGCATGAATGCTCTTTTTAGCGCCACAAACGCTGTTAAGCGGACACGTTTGACATGATGTGGATTCGTTTGAAAACGTTTGGACTTCTACTATGCGTTTTTCCACTTTTAAAACCTTTGCCATTTCACGCATTTTAATCAACTCCTGTTATAATTATAACATCATCGAGTTTTACAAGGAGATAAATTTTTTGCGATGTTCACGATGGTCAAGGAAAACTTTTCCTTGCGAATGTAAAGCGCTCATCAAAAATCGAAGAAGGTGTTGATTTCGTGAAAGAAGTGTTGATCATGACAGATGGTGGAGCGTTAGCGAATCCGGGTAGGGCCGCTTCCGCTTTTGCGATAGAATGTGATGGAGAACTTTTTTGTGTTCATTCAGAATACGTTGGTATCACCACAAACAACGTTGCAGAGTACAAAGCTGTTATAATGTCTTTGAAATACGCTGAGGAACATTTCAAGAATGCGAATTTCATCCTTAAAAGTGATAGCCAACTTGTGGTGAGACAACTTTGTGGTGATTACAAGGTGAAATCGAAAAAACTTTTACCGTTATGGCAAGAGGCAAAAAAACTTGTCGAAAAATTAAATGTAAGCGTGAAATGGGTTCCAAGACAAGAAAACAAGATTGCAGATTTCCTTGTTGGAATGGTTAGGGGGAGCGAAAGTGGATAGAATTTTCGACGCGATCTTTTCTCCAAAAAGTTTTTTCAAAAGCTCTAAAGGTGGTCCAATGGACTCCATTATCGTCATATTGGTGATATGGTTCACCAACGTGCTTGTGCTTTATCCATTGTTTAAAGATGCACCGTTCTTTGGAAATTACATTTTCTTCTCTTTGGTGGGTTTAGGTATGCTGTTCGTCTATTACATCTTTTCCGTCGCGATCCACATGATAATAGGAAGAGCCGATCGGAAAACCATGATGAGTTTTGCGTACGTGTTAATTCCGCACGTTATGAGTGGATGGTTTTTTTCACTCGCGTTGATGAATAAATGGGCGAATTTCCTGTACTTGATACCTTTAACGTGGTCAGTTGTTTTGGAATTCTATCTAGTAAGAGCCTCCACGTATCACGGAATGATATACACCGTAGTGGTCAGATTCGCAAGAGATGTGATATTCTTTTTCGGAGTTTACGCTTTTTTAAGGGGATGGATGATTTGAAAATTGCCATGCTAACGGATACTTACATTCCACAGGTTAACGGTGTGGCCACATCTGTGAATCTTTTCAAAAAATATCTTGAGAATCTAGGAGAAAAAGTTTACGTTTTTGCTCCAATGGTTCCGAAAAATGAAAACAACGCTTTTAAGGTCAGTGGATTGAAATTCTTTTGGGAAAAGCAACATCGCTTGGCCATACCGATATCGCATAAGATATCCAACTTGACATCCAAGTTGAACATAGACGTAATTCATTCTCACGCTCCGTTCAGCATGGGTTTTCAAGCTTTAAGAGTGAGTGAAAAGTTGGGAATACCACATGTTCACACGTATCACACTTTGCTAACGGAGTATCGTCATTACGTTCCACTTCCTTTTAGACCCACTGAAGAAGCCGTAAAGGAGTTCAGCGCGTGGTTCTGCAATTTAACGGATGCGGTGATAGCTCCGACCGATAAGATAAAAGAAGAACTCATAAGTTACGGCGTTACCGTTCCAATTAAAGTACTTCCAACCGGAATAGATGTTGAAAACTTTCAAAAACCCCTTACTTTTTCTTTGAGAGAAAAGTACTCCATTCCTTCCGATCATAAAATAGTGCTTTACGCTGGGAGAATAGCAAAAGAAAAGAACGTGGACTTTCTCTTGGAATCCTTTGCCTTGTTACGTTCTTCCATCAAAAAGGTGACTTTGGTTATGGCTGGAAACGGGCCAGAAGTTCAAGAGACGTTGCACAGAGCCCATCGACTTGGAATTTCTGAAAACGTGATATTGACCGGTTACGTTAAACGAGATATGCTGGTCGAGTACTACAGACAAGCCGACGTTTTCGCTTTCGCTTCCGTGACTGAAACGCAAGGTTTGGTCGTTTTGGAAGCGTTGGCCGCCGGTTTGCCAGTCGTGGCGGTGGGAAAAGAAGGGGTTAAAGATGTTTTGAAAAACGGGGTGGGATGTATACTACTTGATGAAGTGGAATTGGTGTCTTTTACTAAAGCTTTAGAAAGGGTGCTAAGAGATCGAACTCTTTCTGAAAAAATGAGCTTAGATGGTGTAAAATACGTTACAGAACATTGGTCTATGAACACGATGGCGAGAAAACTCGATGAGATCTACGCGAATGTGATCATGTCTTCTAACAGAAAAAGGAGGAAAAAGGATGGTTCCAAATCTTTTTTTGCTTATTTACGCCGTTTCGGCCTACGCGTTTTCTAACAATTCGTTGGTTTACTCCAAAAACAAAAAAGAAATTCAAAAAGCGGCGATATGGAGTGTGCTGATTTCCCTTTCTTTTACCTTTGATCTGCTCACAAATTTTGTGGGATTGCTGAGTGTTTCCATTTTCACCGCTTTTTTGGTTTTAAGTACTTTTCTTAAAGCGAGAAGTGATAAAACTATTTGGTACGTGATATGCGAACTCATCAACTTTGGGGTGGCGATGATTTTCACGATCTTTCTCGCTTCTTGGATCTCCAATTTCTCTTATCTGCGGCCGCCGTTCGTGAATTACCTGCTTGGTCTTACCGTCGTATCCGTCGTTTTTGCCGATATTCTTAGAAGAATTGGCGTAATAGCGAAAAACTCCGGTGATTCAGATGGTAATTTCGAAAGGATATTGCTTTTCATTTTCATAATGGCCGGACAGCTGTGGTACACGTTGCTAACCATCGTGGGAATGTTGATCTACAGATTTTTGAGATACAGAAAATTCTCCAAAATGTGGATATTGAGTCCAACGATCGGTGTGCTCTTTTCCCTGCTTTGGTATCTTCTGATGAAAAGCAATTTGATTTAAGTTTCATCGTCATTTGCCGATAATATTTTCGGAGGGATCGAAAATGGTGGATAAAATTCAGGGATTGAATTTGACAAATGAATCGAACGTTCAAAGGAGTGCGCATCCTGTTAAAAATGTTCAAAGCATCAATGTGATCGAGGGAACGAAGCGTTCTGGAAACGATTCGAATTCTTCACATGATGTGCGCGTCAAGAAAGCGTTTGAGGATCTCGCGAAGAAACTTGAAGATCTCAAAAAGGTCGTGAAAACGAGTTTTAAGTACGAGATACTGAAGAATCCAGACATGATAGTGTTGAAGATCGTGAACGATGATAACGGAGAAGTGATAAGACAAATTCCGCCCAAAGAGGCCGTGAGGTTGGCAAAAGCCATCGACGAATTGCTGGGTCTTTTTGTCGACAAGCATGTGTGATTTTGAACCGAAATGTTGAGTTTTTAAAGAGGTGAAGCGGATGAACGTTAACCCAACGAGTTCCAACGTGAACGATTATCTTTCCATGCCACTTTCCATGCCGGGATTGGCGAGCGGGATGGATTGGCACTCGTTGATTCAGAAGATGATGAGTGTTTCGGAAGAACCGCTCAAACGTTTGGAATCTCAAAAAACGGAACTTCAAAACGAACAGAAGGTTTTGGAAGACACTTTCAAACCTATGCTGGAAGATTTCAGAGAATCACTTTTAACGTTGGAGCTGCCATCCACGTTCACCGCAAAATCTTCGACCGTTTCCGACACGTCCGTTTTGGACGCAAAAGTGAGTTCAACGGCCTTGACGGGAACGTACCAAGTTAAAGTGGACAACATGGCCACCTTCACAACTTTAACGCCTTCCACACACGTGGGAAAGGCGATAGATCCGACAAAAAAGCTGAACGAATTGACGTTGAGGAACGCTATAAGTGGTGGGTATTTCACCATTAACGGTGTTGAAATAAACGTCGATCCTTCCACCCAGTCACTGAACGATATAATAGACGCAATAAACAATTCGTCTGCCGGAGTCACAGCATCTTACGATTCCACCACGGATAAGCTCACTTTAACGGCAAATGGCGACAACGTGATAAACATAGGCTCTCCTTCGGACACATCCAATTTTTTGAGTGCCATGTATTTAACAAACGCTCCAGAAAATGTGGATTCTAACGGCAACACGGTTGTCACTTCAACGGTGCACATCGGTGCCGTAGATCCTTCATTTAAATTGTCATCACTTGGAATAACAGCGGGAAACATAAAGATAAACGGTGTTGAGATAGCGGTGGATCCTTCTCAAACACTTGAAAATTTCATAGATGAAATAAACAATTCAAGTGCGAATGTCACGGCGTGGTACGATTACAACTCCGACAAAGTGTACTTGCGGTCGAAGATAGGAGGAGCTGTGTCCATTTCAACGGCCGAAGCGGATACTTCCAATCCAACTGGATTAATCAGCGCTTTTGGATGGGATAATGCAACGCAAAACACCGGAAAAAACGCCCAAATTGAAGTGAGTATGGATGGAGGCGCCACGTGGACGACTTACACTCGTTCCACCAATTCCATATCGGACGTCCTGCCTGGCGTGACTTTTACACTTCATTCTTCTTCTTCCACACCGATAACTTTAACGGTTTCGCAAGACACGTCAAAAGCTACGGATGCCGTGCAAAAATTTGTGGATTCTTTCAACAAGATAGTGAATTGGATAAATAAGCAGTACAATCAACAACCACCCAAGGACACCAAAAATGTGAGCGGATCCGCAACGCAGGGAGCGCTTTATCATAACGAAGTTATAGACAGCGTGCTTTCGAAGATGAAAAGCATGGTTTATCAGGTGGTGGACGGTCTCTCAAAATACAACAGTTTACCTTCTGTCGGTATAAGTACGGGGAGCGTTGGTTCTGGATGGTATCAGACCATGATTGGAACGTTGTCATTTGATAAGGACAAATTTGAAGAGGCTTTACAAGACGATCCTCAGCAGGTTTATGAGCTTTTTGCCAACGATCCGACTTCACCGA
>CAZCZS010000053.1:0-10781 GCA_964503355.1 uncultured Mesoaciditoga sp. | reverse complement strand
CCGGAATCTCATAGATAAGAACGAGATCCTGAATCAAGTTCAGGATGACTTTTTTGAAATGAGAACGAGATCCCGGATCAGGTTCGGGACGACCTACGGTCGGTTCAGAATGACCTTTGGTTGGTATGGCATGACAGAAAGAAAAGACCCAGGATGGCATCTTCAAAAAATCCCTTATCGTCTTGAAAAGCGATGTAGGGCTAAGAGTCATTGGATTGTGAAGTTCACAAACTTTAAATTTCCACAATCTCAACTTTCGAAAGTAAACGTTCCACGTCTTCTTTCAAACAAAGGGTGGTTCCTGGAGTCATGACGGCCGCATTGGAAGACGCCGAGGCCAATTTTAAAGCTTCTATCAACGAATAAGCGCGTTTGTACACGAAACCCGCGAGAAAGGAATCACCCGCACCGACGGCGCTTACCACTTCAACGTTCATCGGAAGAAGTCTGTAAGCTTTTCCCTCGCAAAATGCGACAGCACCTCTTTTGCCGAGGGTTACGAGCACATCTTTGATATCGTACTCTTCGCTCACGTTTTTTGCGGCCTGCACTATCTCTTTGTCGTCCTTTAATTTTTTTCCAAGCAAACGCGACAGCTCGTAGATATTTGGTTTTATACCCGTTGGATGGGCCTTTACAGCCGCCTTTAAATTCTCTCCATCCGTGTCAACGTAAACTTCAGCTCCCTTATCTTTCGCTAAATTCACGATGTTGAAATAAGTTTCACTTGGAAATCCTTGCGGCAAACTTCCAGACGCCACCAGAGTATCGCCACTTCTTAAGGTGGCATCGAGCATCGATATCACCATAGTGAACTCCTTATCGGATAAAGCAGGGCCAGGTAAACTCAATCTGTACTGACTTTCAGTAGCTTGTATTATCACGTTCATTCTGGTTTCATACTTAACCCTTATGGCCGAATAAAGAACGAGCTCATCGTCAAGAAGAAACGATATCTTTTCCCCATTTTCTCCACCCAAAGGACAGATGGCTATCGAAGTGCCACCGAGTTCCTTTATCACCCTCGAAACGTCTATGCCCTTACCAGCGGCGTAATCTTCAACTTTTTTTACGCGGATCGTATCGTCTTCCTTCAATTCGTCCACGTACAAATATCTATCGAGACTTGGATTGAGAGTCAATGTGAATATCATGACACCACTTCCTATTCGTCTTCTTGTAAAAATCTTCGCGGCATTTTCAAAATCCATTTTTTGGATGGTTTTCCATTCAACAACTCTCTTATATCTTCTCCTTCTTTTAGAACGACCCTTCCACTCTTGGCAAGGTCCACCGCTTGTTTCGTGAAATAAGACGTCGTCACAACGGCCTGATATTTAAGGTGCGGGAAACCATGTTTTTTCCAATATATAAATCCAGACATAACCTCTTGAACCGCTTTGTTACCAGTTGATTGAGTGTAATTTTTAGCTTGAACTGCGACCTTCTTGTCCAATATGAGATCAATACCTTGATCAGACGCGTTGGTGGAAGAAGTTGGATTCATCACCTTCCAACCGCAAACTTTAAGAAGTCTGGCCAAGAACTTTTCAAACTCTTCTCCATCTCCACCTTCCATCTTCTGAAAATCTCTTTTTAACTTTGCCATAGTGATCTTCACAATCAAAGTACGAACAAGCAACAAAAACACAGCCAACGCCAGCGTCAACAATCCGATCCAAAACAAGGCGTTTTGAGCTCGTTTTTGCATGAGGTGTAGCATCACGGGATTGGAAACGGAAAGAAGATGGTACGATACCGTGTAGTATAAAGAAAGGCTAAAAGCGCTTACCACAAAAAGAAAAGATATGAAATACTTCATAAGTTCCCCCCCTTTGTCGTAATTTTACTATGAAGGAATGGAAGTGTCAAGAAAGATTCCTGTATTTTCTGAAAAACAATTTGAAAAAGGTGATGTTCAACATCTATAACGTAAAAAATCATCACGAAATGATACGTTTAGCTAACTTGTTGTGGTATCATTGAATGAATTCATGCCACGTGAGCGAAAAGATGTACATGGGATGTGAAAAATGTTCAAAAGTTCAAGAAAACGCTTACCTTTGCTTTTATCGACGTTTCTAAGAATAACCGCCACCGCGGGGATATCGGTTGTGCTACAACTCTACATGGCTGAAATTGGCGCAAGTCTTTTCGAAATAGGGAGCATGTCTTCTTTAAGAGGAACGGCTTCCATAATCTTTTCCCCAGTATGGGGAGCGCTTTCGGATAAAGGAGGAAGAAAGCGCTACTTGCTGATCTCGTCATTTCTTTCTTTATTTATCCTTCTTTTCTACCCAACCGCATCAAGTGCCTTGATCGTCATCGTTCTCGTTTCACTTTTCGCATCGACCAATTCCGGATTCAATCCCATCGCCACCGCACTTTCATCTGAAAACTCAAAAAGAAGGGGAGTGGAGATTTCTTTTTTCAACACGGCCATTTCCATTGGAAATTTCACTTCAAAAATGATGATAGGATTCACGTTGCTCGTGATCTCGGTTAAAACATCTTTGTGGCTCTTCATATTGATCTTTTCGCTCAGCGTGATCCCCTTGTTTTGGGTCAAAGAAAGTATTCCACACGAACGTGAAAAAAGGAAATTGTTTTTCAACGTCGAAGATATGAAACTCATGAAAGAAAACAACCTATGGAGCATATACGTTGGCACGTTTCTAAGGCAATTTGGAGTGAATGGAATGTTGTCTATAGTGGCCGTGTACATGGTCTACAGCGTAAAACTTTCTCCATTTATGGTGGGATTCTTGGCAAGTTTAAACCCGTTAGTCCAGATATTTTCAATTCTTTTTTTCGCGCGAATGGCAGAAAAAAAGAGAAGCTCGAAACCTTCGATCCTCTTTGGAATGTTCTTTTCGGTTCTTTCGCTTTTACTCTTTGCCATGTGGAAAAGCGCCATTGGAATAGCGCTGGCGTACAGTTGCCTTGGTTTGGGCTATGGCGCGTTCATCTCCGGTACGACCACTTACATATCTTTTGCCGTTTCTTCGAATTTAAGGGGAAGATTCATGGGATTGTTCACTTCGGCACGCTCGATGGGCGTGGTGTTGGGTTCCTTAGCGGCTGGAACAACATCCCAATTTTTTGGATACGAAAGCGCTTTCTTGCTCATGTCTTCGTTGGTACTCGGCGCTTTCTTCATGATACTTCTCTTTTTCAGGGAGAAAGTTAACATAGCATAAAGAAACCCGTTTTTAAAAACGGGTTTGTGATTTTAAGCGTGTGTTCTTCTATTGAAAGTTCGAGAACGTTTTCGCCTGCCGTTTTTACTCTTCGTGAAGTTAAAAGATTTTACCTTTCTCAAGCCTTTGAAATTCTGATCTATTTTCTTTTTAAGAATTGGGTTGTCCAATTCGGAGGCTTTCGAAACCATCTTCAAAAGGGCGGCGGCTATCTGAAGTGAGGAATAATTATTCTCTGTCATCATCTCAACAACGGCTTCGTATTTTTCCAAGTTGCCTTCTTTTATGACGTCGATCACGCTTTTCGAAAGCGCTTTAGCCCTTGCACTCTGAACATCTTTGAGGGATGGTATTTTTGACTTTTCTATTTTGATCTTGGCGTATCTTTGAATTATTTGGAGTTTGCCAATCTCTCTTTCCGTTACAAAGGTGTATGCGTACCCTTTCTTACCCATTCTTCCAGTTCTTCCTATTCTATGAACGTAGTATTCGTGATACTGGGGCAAATCGTAGTTGAACACCATTTCTACGTTTTCAACGTCTATTCCTCTTGCCGCGACATCCGTTGCAACCAAGATCTTCGTGTGTTTATTTCTAAAATCGTTCATCACACGATCACGAGAAGTTTGCTTTATATCCCCGTGAATGGCATCTGCTTGAAATCCAATGGATTTCAACGAACTTATGAGTTCATCCACTTTTTTCTTGGTGTTACAAAAAACCATGGCGCTATTCGGATTTTTCATAACGAGAATTCTTGAAAGGAGCGTCGTTTTATCGCTTTCTTTTACCTTAAAATACGTCTGTTTGACATTCTCAACCGTTAACCTCTGATTGGGTACCCTTAAAAATTCTCTTTCCTTCTGAAATTGCTCACTTAAATTCAAAATGCTTCTTGGCATGGTTGCGGAAAACAAGGCGCTTTGTTTTTCATTTGGCAATTTCTCAAGAATGGTTTTTATATCGTCTATGAATCCCATGTTGAGCATTTCATCAGCTTCGTCCAAAACGAGCATTTTCACATTTTTGAAGTTCAACGTTTTTCTTCTCATGTGATCCATGATCCTTCCAGGCGTTCCCACGATGATCTGCGAACCTCTTTTTATAGCCCTTATCTGGAAATCAATTCTCTGTCCTCCGTAGATTGCCACCGAGTTGATGCCTTTCCTATATTTAAGAAGATCATCAAAAACCTTTGAAACTTGTATCGCCAATTCTCTTGTTGGACATAAGATCAAAACCTGAGGCTCCTTGTCGGAAGTGATTTTCTCAACGGCCGGTATTGAATAAGCCAAAGTCTTACCCGTGCCAGTTTGCGCTTGACCTATCACGTTGTTACCGTTCATCAAAGAGGGAATGGCCATATCTTGTATGGGTGTCGGTCGTTCGAAGCCCATATCCTCTAACACTCTTTTCGTTTCACGTGATAAATTCATAGAAATAAAATCGTTCATTCAAAAAATTCCTTTCTTCATTCATCAAAAAGATGATTTATTGCGAACGGCATACAAAACAAAAGCTCCCGATAAAACGGGGAGCGTAGCCTTTCGTCTTACGACTCATCATACCACACAAATCATATAAATGCAAGAAGTTGTGTAAAAGAAATTCCTGTGATACAATGTGAAAGGCTATCGAAAAAGGAGTTTCTCACGATGATTGATGAAAAAAGATTAAAAGTGGCGGAAAAGTATTTCAAAGAAACTCTTAAAAGTTGCACGATGTGCGCTCGTAATTGCAAAGTAGACCGACGAAAAAGTCAAGGTTTTTGCGGTCAAAAAGTATCCGCAAAGATAAGCGGAGCACTTTTACATTTTGGTGAGGAACCGCCTCTTGTTGGCCAAAATGGGGCGGGTGCCGTTTTCTTTTCTGGCTGCGGTATGCGTTGCGTGTATTGCCAAAATTTCGCCTTCAGCCATCTCAATCATGGTAAAGAGTTGAACGATGAAGAGCTGGCAAAGATCTTCATCTCCATCCAAAAGGCCAAAGCCACAACTTTGGACCTGGTAACTCCTGAACCTCACTTACATGTGATCACTTCCGCTTTATCGATCGCTTCTAAAAAAGGCTTCTCCCTCCCAATCGTGTTCAACACATCCAGCTACGTGAATGTGGAAACTTTAAAGATGTTGGAAGGAATAGTTGATATTTACCTGGCAGATATACGTTACACTGATGATGAATTCTCGTTGAAGTATTCCGCAGCTCCAAACTACTGGACGATAACCAAGAAAGCCCTCACGGAAATGTACAGACAAGTAGGCCCTTTCAAATCGGAAAAAATGAGAGGTCTTATAGTTCGACATTTGATACTTCCAAATGGTATAGCCGGTACGGAAGAAGCCGTGAGATTCGTCGCCGAAGAACTTTCCTCATCGGTTCCTATATCTTTAATGTCTCAATATTTTCCCGTTTACAAAGCTAAAAATGTGCCTGAGCTGAGCAGAAAGATAACAAAGCAAGAATACGAAAAAGCCCTCTTAACGGTTGAAAAATACGGATTACATGGATGGTATCAACCACTGGAAGAAAAAGAGAAGGGTGTGTACGCCAAGAGCCTTCATATAAGCATTTGAGTGAGAAAGAAATTGTCCAAAGCGCAGAACAAAATAAACGTTTTCATACGCTAAAAGCCCTCTTCTAAACGATGCTTGAAGTTCCATCAAAAGGGGTAAAAGAAAATCAGCGCGTAGCTTGTAGTTCTGCAGCAGATGACATTTTTATTTGTTTTTGTATTTGCCACGAGCCACGCGCTTGATAGAGTTTTTGACCTTCGATGGATACGGCATAACAGAAAGAAAAAAGCCAGGATGATATCTTCAAAAAATTTCCTTATCGCTTGAAAAACGATGTATGGCTCAAAGCCATTGTCTTTAAAGTTCACGCACAACTTGCGCCTGGACTTTTTACCCTTTTTCACCATTCACTTTTCGATTTTGAAAGAACTTTTATCCTTTCACAGAACCAGCGGTCATTCCCGAAATTATCTTGTTTTGAAATACAAGAACCAATACAACTAAGGGAACTGTCACTATAACAGAGGCCGCCATTATCTGTCCCCATGGCACCACGTAGTATCCAGTGAACATGGCAATGGCAACGGGTACCGTGTACATTTGAGGAAGTTGTTCAAATGTTAAGGCGAACAAAAATTCGTTCCACGAAAATATAAAAGTCAAGAGGCCTGTTGCGACTAAACCTGGGGCTGAAAGAGGAAGTACTATCCTCAAAAATGTGGAGAATTTCCCGCTGCCGTCTATGTAAGCCGCTTCTTCCAATTCCTTTGGCATATCTCTGAAAAAATTTTGAAGAGTCCAAACGGTTAGCGGAATCGTTAACGCTATGTATGGAATTATAAGACCAGGATACGTGTTGATGAGTTTCGCGGATCTTAAAATTTGAAACAGCGCTCCCAAAATTGACACCTGCGGAAACATGCTAACCGAGAGAATGAAGAGCATCACAACAACCTTACCGGCGAATTTCAAACGCGCGATCGCGTAACCAGCGAGAGCTCCTATGACTAGACAAAGCAAAGTGGCCGCCCCAGCAACTATGGTGCTATTCAAAATGTTTCTGGCAAAGGGACGTTCGGTAAAGACCTGAACGTAGCTATCGAATTGAACCTTTAAGGGAATTAAACTTTGATTTGGCGAAAACAATTCAGAAGGTGGGCGTATGGAAGAAACAACAGCCCAATAGAATGGAAAAAGAAAGTAAACAAGAACAACGGCAACACCTATGTAAAACACGATTTTTCTCAACCTTTTGTGTCTCATACTCATTACCTCTCAATCGAGTTGAATCTTCATCATTTTAACGTAGAAAAACGCGAATGCACTTATTATCAAGAAGATCGTAACCGATATGGCGCTTCCATAGCCAAAATACGGAGCGATAAATCCTTTCGTGAAAAGCACCCATTGGTTGTAAACGGATATGGTTTCGGTGTTGGCTGCACCTTTTGTCATAACGTAAACGATATCGAAGACTCTCATGGCGTCAAGAGTTCTAAATATAAGCGCTATTCCAAGAGTTGGACGTATAATAGGAAAAGTTATTGACCAAAATCTCTGCCACGCGTTAGCACCATCGATTCTAGCGGCCTCGTAAAGTTCTTTGGGGATCATTTGAAGACCTGCGAGGATCAAAAGTATCATAAAAGGAGTCGTTTTCCAAATGTCGACACTTATTATGGCGGGCATGGAAGTTGATGGGAAACCGAGCCAAACTATCGGATTTTTAACGATATGCAATTTGAGCATGATCGAGTTCACTATTCCATAGTTATCGTTGTACATCCATCTCCACATCTGAGATGAGACGACCGTCGGTATCGCCCAAGGGATCAAAACTGCTGCTCTTACCAATCCTCGCAACTTGAATTCTTTGTTCAGCATCAAAGCTATGAGCATCCCGAGTAAGGTTTCTATCCCAACAGACCACACTGTAAAACGAATCGTATTCCAAAGATCGTTTAAAAACCTGGCATCATGAAAGATTTTTCCGTAATTTGAAAACCCGACGAACACCTTACTTTGTGGATACATCAAAGCGAATTTGAAAAAGCTGTTGTAAAGTGTCTGTCCGAGAGGCCAAAACGCTATAAATCCGATCACGGCGAGCGTTGGAATGATAAAAATGGTTGCGTAAATTGGATCTGTTCTGTGGAGTGGATCTTTTCTTGCGAGCATTTCTTCCTCCTTTCATGAATTTACAAAAAGCGGGGAAAAATCCCCGCTTTGATTATGCAAATAGATCACTGTCCCAAAAGTTCTTTGAGTTGTGAAGTTATCTTTTCAACAGCCTGATCAACCGTTAACTGTTTCGTGAGTGCCGCGTTGACGTTCGTGTAAAGCACTTCGGATATCTGAGCATATATGGGAGATTTCGGTCTTGGTTCCGCGTTCTTAAAGACCGACCACAACGATTTGTAGAATGGATTTGCCTTTATAACGGCTGGATTGTTGTAAACCGAAAGTCTCGACGGATTTTGTCCAGCGTTTATCGCTTTGTACGCTTCTTGTTCTGGAGAAGTCAAGAATTTTATGAGTTTAACGGCATCGGCTATATGTTCGCTGTTTTTATTTATACCGAGTTGCCATCCACCAAGTGTCGCAGAGTGATGAACACCTGGGAAACCTGTTCCTTCAGGAAGGGGTTCCACTCCGACTTTTCCCGCTACTTTTGAATCTTTTCCGTTGAGGAGTGGCCAACAATAAGGCCAGTTTCTCATGAAAACGGCGTCTCCATTTTGGAATATGTGACGTGTTTCTTCCTCCATGTAGGTTGTTACTCCAACGGGGCTTATCTTGTATTTGTATATCATATCGACCATCGTTTGAAGGGCCTTCTTTACCATTGGAGAATCTGAGACCACCTGTCCTTTATCATTAAGTATGGCGCCACCATAAGAATGTACGTATTCCATGAAATCACAGGTTAATCCTTCGTAAGAGGCACCCTGCCAAACGAAACCCTTTATCCCCTCTTTTTGGGATATCACTTGAGCTTCATGAATGAGTTCATCCCAAGTTTTTGGTGGCTCAAATCCATACTTTTTGAGAAGATCTTTTCTGTAGTAGAGCAATCCCGCGTCTATGAACCACGGAGCGGCAACCAATTTTCCGTTGTAAGTGTCCGCGTTGACGGCACCAGGGAAGAAATCTTTCAGTTCATCCTTCGTGAAATAAGGGTTGAGATTCACCAAAAAGTTTGCAAAAGCTGGTGGCCAAATAACATCCAACATCAAAACATCTGGTTGAGGCATTCCTGCGCTCAAATAAGTGACGTACAGGTTGTAGCGATCGGTTGAGGAATTAGGCATGGGCATCAAGACCACTTTGATATTCGGATTCTGTTGTTCAAACATTTTTATCTGCTGTTGAAGAACTTGATACTCACGGCCGACAGCACCTGCCGTCATGACTATCGTGCTGGCAAAGCTTGCAAACACCAGCACAGCTACCATTGCAAGAACCAAAAAAACACTCTTCTTCACAATAACCCCTCCTTTTGTTTTATTTAAAAGCCACTTTGGGCCCTTTTTATGCCGATTCTCTTACAACTATTTTCGTTTGAAAAGCCACTTTTTTCGCGATTTCATGACCTTCTATCTTTTTTATCAAAAGCCGAGCAGCTTCCTGACCCATACTTTTACATGGTTGCTCGACGGTGGTTATACCAGGATAGAAAAGGGCTGCTATTTCCGTGTTGTCAAAACCGGTAACGGCCACATCTTCAGGAACTCTTACACCATTTTTGATCAACCACTTTATGGTACCAGCTGCGAGTAAATCGGAAGAGCACACTATCGCTTGAGGAAGACGTTTCTCTTTTATGAGAAAATCGACGTACTCTTTGGTTCTAATTGGAATGTTCTCTTCCGCATCATCACACTTCCATATCGTGTTTTTATCGTATTCAAAACCCTTTTCTTTAATTATCTTTTCAAAAGCTTTGGCGCGCTCTACTTCCGTTTTAAATCCCAAAAACCTCATTTTTTTTCTGCCCTTTGAAATGAGGTAATTCACTATCTTTTTAATGGCTTCCGAGTTGTCAACGTAGATGTAAGGATTTCCCATGAATTCTTCCTCTATGCTGACTATTGGAATGTCTTTTGCCTCTTCAACTGGTGCAAAATATCTGTTGTGTCCCGTGGCCAAAACGATACCGTCCGCGGCTTTGGATTTGACTATTTTAACGTATCTGCTTATGTCAAAATGTTCAGGATCGAAACGCCCCATCAGAACGTTGTATCCTTTGGATTCCGCGTAATCTTGTATGCCACGAACCATATCTATAAAAAACGTGTTTGACATATCGGGAATCGTGGCGATTATGGTTCCAACTACGGGTTTTCTAAGATTTTGGGCCAAAAAATTCGGTGTGTATCCCAATTTTTGAGCCACAAAGAACACCTTTTTTTTGGTTTCTTCGCTCACCATCTCGGGATTGTTGTAAACCCGTGAAACCGTGGCAATTGAAACTCTTGCTTCTCGCGCCACATCTTTTATGCTCGCCATCATCCCTTTTCTCCCATCTTATGAAAACATTTACATTAATTTTTACATAAAATCAACTTTTTTTCAAACACATTTATACCCAATTACACGCAAATAAAGTTCATTAATCACGATTAAACGAAGTATTCTATTATATTCATCGTTTTGCAATGATTTTCTAAGTTTTTCTTCTTTTTTCATCGAAAAAGATCTTCGATTTGATATCTCATATATTCAAAAAACAGCTCTAATACTGAAAAAAACGCATTAAAGTTTAAAATGAGAAAAAGTTATGGAATTATCTTCATTTTTCTCATTTTATAGGCCGCTTTTTGGAAACGTTTTCATTACTCACGTTGTGCGTCGATTTTACAAGCCAATGACTCTTAACCATACACCGCTTTTCAAGCGATAAAGGAATTTTTTGAAGATGCCATCGTGGGTCTTTTCTTTCTGTCATGCCATACTAACCGAAGGTCATTAGGTCATTCTGAACCGACCGTAGGTCGTCCCGGACCTGATCCGGGATCTCGTTCTCATTTCAAAAAAAGTCATCCTGAACTTGATTCAGGATCTC
>CAZCZS010000052.1:0-11462 GCA_964503355.1 uncultured Mesoaciditoga sp. | reverse complement strand
ACAACGTGAGATGGTAAAATGAAATATGAAAAATGTATTTCGCTATAAACTCACGTGTCATTTCGTAGCATCTTGAACCGACTTTTGGCCGTGGCAGTCTCGATGTGAAAGCGCGTTTTTGATTCAGGACGTTGTTATGAAGTTATGCGTAAAAATAAGATGTTCGAAATGGATGAAAGGAAGGAAAAAACATGAAGAGAATAGTCGTATATTTGTTGTTCGTATTACTCGCCGTTTCCGTTTTTTCACAGAATTTCAGATTCGCCGTTTTTGGTGATAATCGTCCTTTTAACAACGAAGATTCTCAGCCATACGTCTTTAAGGAAATAGTTCAAAACATAGAATTGATCCATCCGGCTTTTGTCGTGGGAGTGGGGGATTTCGTGTACGGTTACGGAGCGAATACCAAGCGAACGAAAGAAGAGTACATGGACTTTTTGAAGGTCATCACCTCTTTCACCATGCCTTTTTACCCAGTCGTTGGAAATCACGAAGTTGCCGGTGTCGGTGGACAAGAAGATTACATAACCATTTTGAAAGAACCTCTGTATTACTCATTCAATTACGAAAAAAATCATTTCGTCGTACTTGACACAAATGTGGACTTTCCCAACGGCATGTTCACGCAAAAACAATTCGATTGGCTTAAAGAAGATCTTCGTCACGCCACATCAGCTCAAAACGTCTTTTTCTTCATGCATAAACCTCTTTACGAATACGGTGATAAAACAGCCTGGTCCGATAAGAAGATGGCAAGAGAGGTGAGAAAACTCATCGAAAAATTCAACGATAAATATCACAACGTACGCGTGGTGTTTCAAGGACATGAACACCGTTATTGGGAAAAGAAAGTAAACGATATAGATTACATCATAACGGGGGGAGCGGGTGCACCGTTAGATGCCGAACCTCAAAATGGAGGATTTTACCACTTCTTACTCGTAAGTGTTAACGGAACGCGCGTTAAAACAGACGTGTTTCTTCCCGGCTACTTTAACGTGAAATACGTTTACTCCTCTGAAAATACATCTGTAGCCACAGCGATAATTGAAAATCGCCTTCCTTCGGTTTACAACGGTTTAACGGTAAAAGGTTTGAAATTCGTCATGCCTAAATCGAACGCTTACGAAGTAAGAGGAGAAATTCCATGCAAGATATGGAATGTAACACCTTTTAATTCCGAAAAGGTGATAGTGTGGGTTGAGGCGAATTTGGAATTCAGAAATCTGAGCATAAAGTCTTTACTGAAGGCGGCTTTGGCATTTTTCAAACATAAGAGTCTTGAAAACGTGACACGTTCCACCAATTACAAAATAATCGTTAAAGCTTTAAGAAAGCCTTGAGAAATCGCCAAAATTTTGAAAGCACTGTGAGGATAACGCTTTGATATCTCAAACTTCAGCTTTTACAGAGATTTAAAAATACGGAAGATTTTTCAAAAATACTTGTTTACCATACATCAATGTGGTATATCAAAGTACACCAATGTATTTAAACGAATTTATTGGTAAATCATGGTTTACAACCTGCAACACCTGCTTATACGTAAAAACAATGGGATTTTTTTGAAAATGCCATCTTGGGTCTTTTCTTTCTGTCATGCCGTACCAACCAAATGCCATCCTGAACCGACCGCAGGGCGTCCCGGACCTGATCCGGGATCTCATCCTCACTTCAAAAGGATGAGATTGCGGGTCAAGCCCGCAATGACGAAAAAGCAAGTGGTAACAAGTAAGAAGTAAAAGCGCGTGGCACGTGCGCGTGACAAATACAAAAACGAATAAAAATGCAACCTCCACCCACTACAGAACTGCAAGCGACGTGTTAGTTTTCTTTTACTTGTCTTGATGAAAAGTTCAATGGGAGAGTTGAAAGGCTGAAATCGGCTTGTTCAGATTTAGTTTTACACGAGCTGATCATTCATTTTCAATGAACTTCGCTAGAGCTTATCTCTTTTTCGTTGTTTTGACGCACAACGCAGGGCAACTCATATCTCCTCTCTTAGCCAAATTCTCAAAATGGGATCTATTATTTCATATCTTTCCCTTTTTTCCACGATATCCGATTTTTCAAGCGTTTCCAGTGCTCTTTTCACGCTTCCTGCGCTCATTTTTAAAGAGTACGGAGATTTTCCATATGACAAAACTTTCAAAACTTTCTTCTGATTCGGATTCAACTCATCCCATACACTTTCGAAGGCACTTTTCTCGCTTAAAAGTACCTTTTTTAGGGCTTCATCCAATTGACTCTCCTCGATGTTTCCAGCCTCTCTTGCCATGAACCACAGGTGATAGCATAAAGCTTGGACGTAGTACGCGTGACCACATGATATTTCGTAGATCCTTTCCGCCATTTTTCTTTCCATCTTCAATCCCGTTTTTGCGAACTTTTTCAATATGAATTCAACAACTTCGTTTCTTTCAAGTGGTTTAAGCTCGTAAATTTGACTGAACCTGTAAAACGGTTTTTGTGGATTTGAAAATATCTCCTTCATCATGGTTCTTTTGCTTCCGGAGAATATGAAAGAAACGTTGTTGAAAAATTGGAATTTCTTTCTCAAAATAGCAATGAGATCGATGTTTGTCACGTTTAAAATCTCTTGAAACTCATCCATAACGATCACGAATTTCTCTTTGAATTTTTCGGGTAATCCTATCACTTCCTCGATGTCTCGTGTTGAATTTGGGGAGGCTTCGAAGTTGAATTTGAAGTTTCCCAAATTCAATTCCACATTCGCGTGGACTTTCATGAGTTTATCCATATCGTTGAGAAATTTTCTTATTCCACCCAAAGAATTGAAAATAGAAGATGAATACCTCTCCAGAAAGTCGTTGAGAGAAGTTACGGTCATGAGATCCATGTAAACTTTCGTGTAATCTTCAAGTGTGTCCAAGAGATTCACTATCATGGAAGTCTTACCATATCTTCTAGGCGATATGACGGAAACGCTCATTCCCGCTTTGATCGCCTGACTTATCTCTTTCATCTCTTTGTGTCTATCACAAAAATCTTCACCTTTTACCACCATTCCAAATCTGAATGGATTTTTCAAAACCATCACCTCGCATATTGCGACCTCGCATATTGCGATAAACATTATACCATCTTTCTCGCTTTTCCTTATCGTTTGAATTAAAAAAGTCCATCACGTTTAAGTGCCCCTTAGAAAAGAGAAAAGGCATATTCATGTGTGTTTATACATAAAATCGAAAAAAATGGCCTTAAATCCGATTTTTCGAAGCGAACGCCTTGAATGCATCGAAATCGCGCTTTTATCGCATTTTTCGAGTCTCTTTCATGGTTGAGCTGATTTTTTTTCAATCAAATAGGGCGAAGATCATCAAAAAAACATCCCATAAAAAAGTTGGCGAAGTCGGAATTTTTGCATTTTTCGTCATTTTGAAAAAATCCTTTGTTTATGGGCATTTAGAGTGGTATAATTTTGCGTGTTGAATTTAACACAATTGCATTGTGTTAAATTCAAAGAAAACACAAAAACGGAAAAATCGACGATCGCGTTTTCTTCACATGGCAGGTGGTTTCATCTTAACTTCTTGCAAGATATAATATTTCAAACCAAAAAGAAGAAAGGATCTTTGAAGATGAAATATGATTTCGATCGATACGTTGAAAGAAGAAACACCAAAAGTGTCAAATGGGATGGAATGAAAGACATTTTCGGCACAAGTGACGCGTTGGCGATGTGGGTCGCGGACATGGACTTCTTATCACCTCCAAAAGTTGTGGAGACTCTAACGGAAAGGGCAAAACACGGTATTTACGGTTATACCCTTAAAGATGAAGAATTCTACGCTTCCTTCATGAAATGGCTTGAAAGGAGACATAACTGGAAGGTGAAAAAGGAATGGATCGTGGCCACACCCGGTGTCGTTTCCGCCCTCAGCGTGGCCGTTCTAACTTTTACAGAGCCAAACGATGAGATCGTACTTCAACCTCCGGTTTACTACCCCTTCTTTCGTCTTGTGGAAGGATTGAAAAGGAAGATAGTTTACAACCCCTTGAAATTCGAAAATGGAAGATACACCATGGATTTTGACGATCTCGAAAAGAAGATGAATTCCAAAACGAAGATGTTGATATTGTGCAGCCCTCAAAATCCAACGGGACGAGTTTGGACGAAAGAAGAGCTCGAAAAACTCGCTAAAATATGCCAAGAACATAACGTGCTCATAGCATCTGACGAAATACACGCCGATATCGTGTACAAAAATCACAGACACGTTCCAATGGCCTCCCTGAACGATTTCTCGGCCATGACCATAACTTTCATGGCTCCAAGTAAAACCTTCAACATCGCAGGCCTTAACACGGCCATGACCGTGATATCCAACGAAGAGATGTTGCAGAAGTTTTCCACGATGATTTCCAATATGGGTTTGGGCATAGGAAACGTCTTTGGCGTAACCGCTTCGATCAACGCGTACGAATATGGAGAGGAGTGGCTGGAAGAACTTTTGGATTATCTGAAGGAAAACTTGGAATTTTTGAAATCTTTCGTTCGAGAACGCATACCGCAAGTCAAAGTTGTGGAACCAGAAGGAACGTACCTCGTTTGGCTCGATTTTCGTGAACTCAACATGGACGATCAAGAGCTGAGAAAGCTCATGCTTGAAAAGGCGAAGATCGCGTTGGACGATGGATACATTTTCGGACCAGGCGGTAGTGGATTTCAAAGGATGAACATCGCCACCCCACGAACGTTGTTGAAAGAGGCTCTTGAGAGAATGGAAAAGGCCGTACTTTCTGCGCAACGAGCTTGATAAAGGAGATGAAAGTACCTTGAAAAAGACGTACTTACTCTTTGATGCCGGTGGAACTTTGCTTTTTCCAAAGTTTGACTGGATCGCGTCGTTGTTGGCTTCAAAGGGAATCAAAGTAAGTCCTTTAAAGATCTTCGAGGAATTTTCACGCCTCAACCATGAGATAGACGTTGCCCTTAGAGATGGTAAAAAGGTATGGGATAACGGTGATTTCGTGCGGAGATGGTTGTCAAAGCTTTCAATTCCCCGACAGATCATGGATGAAATGGTTCAAATTTTGATAAAGGAAGAAAGAGAAAGGGGACTATGGGCGTACACTTTTCAGCACGTTAAAGACACGCTTGAAAAATTGAAAGAGATGGGATACTTTATGTCCGTGATCTCCAATTCGGATGGTCGCGTTGAAAAGATGATGAACGAAGTTGGCATCGCCAAGTATTTCGATAGGATTTACGATTCGTACATCGTGGGCGTTTCAAAGCCAGATGTGCGGATATACAAACTGGCCCTTGAAGAGCTTTCACTCAAACCAAATGATGCCTTGTTTGTAGGCGACATGTTCTACATAGATGTGCTTGGGGCGAATTCGTGTGGTATACCAGCGCTTCATCTTGATCCGTTTGAATATTACAAAAACTGGGAAGGTGCAAGAATAAAGGGTGTAGAGGAATTGCCTGAGTTGTTGGAAAAAGCCGATTTAAAAGACGAAACGTTTTTTCCCTTTGCTAAAAGTTAAGATCGGAATAGGTTGAAGAAAGAAGGGGATGGGTTTGAGAGAGGTAAACCCAATAAAAGATGTGAAGAAGATACGAAGGGTAAAGCGTCTCATGAAAAAAGACGGGAATTATCGCGATCTTCTCATGTTCACGTTGGGCATAAACGCCGGTTTGAGAATATCCGATATACTCGGCATGAAGTGGAAGGATCTTCTGACCAAAGATGGACAGATAAAGGACGAAGTGAGACTTAAAGAGAAGAAAACGGGAAAAACGAAGATATTTCCTCTAAACGGTGCTGTCAAAAGCGCTGTGGAAATGTACATGGAAAATTCCAAGAAGGTGAGTTACAATTCTTACGTCTTTATCAGCAGAAAGAGATCCAAAGATGGTAAGCCTCGCCCCGTAAGCCGCGTTGCCGCGTGGCAATCGATAAACAAGTATTGCAAAAAGGCCGGCATCGATCAGAACGTGGGAACTCACACCCTTCGCAAAACCTTCGGTTATCACCAATACAAAAACGGAACGGATATAGCCATGCTTCAAAAAATGCTCAATCATTCAAGTCCGCAGGTAACGTTGAGGTACATAGGAATAGAAAGGGAAAAATTGAACGCCCGATACAAAGCTGTGGAATTGTAGTAATCATTACGTTTACCAAATGAACAACTTCAGTCTACGCCATAAACCTTGGTTTATCAAATGTCATATATATATACCTGACTTTTTTACGCTTATCAGATGTTCCATCAACCAGTAAAGCGCCCCACCCACGATCGAAAGCGCTCCAAAACAAGCGTAGGCATTCACAACTCCAAGTGTGTTTGCCAGCCATCCGCCCAAGGCGAGGCCGAGTATCATGGAAAAACCACTTGTCGTCATCCAGAACAACGCCTGAGCGTCGGCTCTGTACTTGGAATTCACGTGATAATTCGTGTAGTACAGTATGGCGTAGTATATGGCGATCCAATTGAAAAATTCCAAGCCTTGGATCGATATGACGATGACTGGATTCGTGAATATGGACGTTAACAACCACCTTATTCCAAACAAAAACGATGCCAATATCAGCATTCGCTTGATTCCAAGACGTTCAACTATCTTGTCCGCAAAGAGTAAGAAAGGTATTTCTGAAAGCGCCGGAATTCCCATGGCTATTCCAGCAAAAAAGAGAGGCTCTCCCCTTTCCTTCACGAGTATGGGAAAAAAGTAAGAACCAAACGCTCCGGAAGGTATGACCATGAGTTCCAACATCAGCATTCTGTAAAAAGCCGCTGGAATGTTCCTGTAAGAGTGATGTGCTTTGCCTGTGATGTTGAATCCTTTCGTTTTTGGAATGAGAAGAGAGATGACGGATATGATGACAAAAGACGTAGAACCTATGAGAAAAAAGAGAAAATCGCTTTTTATGTACCCAAACCACATCATGGCAAGTGCGTAGGCGATTGAGCCCATCATTCTCGCCTTGCCAAAAGAAAATATCTTTTTTTTGGAGTACACCAGAGAGATTGATTCCGCCACCGGTACTATGGAGCTCGACATAAAGCTTAAAAACAGCATTGCCAGGAAAACCAGAGAAAACGTTCTGAAAGAAAAAACGCCCCACAACATGAGAGCACTGCTCAAAGAGAGAAATAAAAGCGTCGTGTTCTTTATCCTTCTATCCGAAAAACGCATCCAAAAGGGATTTGATATCAGTAAAATCACCGCCGGAATGCTGCCAAGAATACCGTTTTGGAAGTTGGAAAAATGGATTTGGTTGAAATAATTTCCGATAAAGCTGAAAAAAGCGGCCGGTACGTATATAACGAATTCTAAAAGATAGAATTTCCACCACATTTTACGCTCCATCTTTAACCGTTTTACGTCTTAATGGAATTGGAATAAAAGGCTAAAACGCTTAAGAGGATACCCATTCCAGCGAGGAATACCATTATCATGAAAAAGCCATTCCAACCAACTCTTCCAATCAACAGCGATGAGATCAGCGGTCCAATCGCACTTGGAATGTTGGACAGAAGCCCCATGGCAAACGCTCCCTTTCCCATCAAGGCAGGGGGGAAAACATTCGACAGGGAAGCCCAATAATTTGGAGCCAATATTTGAGAAAAAGCGTTAACCACCGCTCCTGTTAAAAGCCAGTAAAACGAAGTTCCCAACAGGATCACCACCAACGCGCCTATTCCCGCGAGCGCATCGGCCACCACCATGACCGTGAGGCGAGCGTGAAATATATCAACGTCGTTTTTCTTTCCTTTTACCAGCTTATCCCCAATAAACGCCCCCACAAAACACGAAATAGCACCCGATATACCCCAGATGAGCATCAGGTTTCCAACCCGAGACGTTTCGTATCCAAGATGATAGGCGAAATTCGGAAGAAATCCACCCATACTGAACAACGACCAGGCAACGGGAGTTGGAAGAAACCCCATTATCCAAGTTATCTTTTTGTCCCAAACACTTTCACGAGTTCTCTCTTTGGAAAGCGATATTTTCCTCTCAAATCCTTCCGGATTTCGGCCGAAGATCAGGTAGACGATCGCTCCTAAGAGCATGATCGACGCGCTCACGTAATACATCGCCTGCCAACTTAAAATCAACAGATGAGTCGATAAAATCCCCCCAATAGCCCCTCCAAACGGAATGGCTCCCATCGTAAAAGACAGAGATATGGCCCTTTCATCGTCTCTAAACCAAGCGGAAAGTTGCAAAGAAAATAACGCTAATATCATTATGACAAGACCTTGAAAAAACCTCAGCAATGTTAAAAGCCATAACGAACTTGCAATTGGAATTAAAAGTTGTGGCACAATTAGCAGCAATTGCGCCACAACGACTCCCAATTTTATTCTGGTATCGAAGAACCCCCCACTTCCTATGAAAAAGGCTACAAGGAGACCGATCGAAAAGCCGTCCACACCAAAAGCGCTAACGATGTTGGCGTTTGTTTTCAGAGTTCCCGCTATGAACGGTACCGCCACGCTGAAAGAAGTTAACGAAATAAAGCTAGTCGCCGTTAAAATCCCAGCCGTAACGGCCACCACCCAACGATATTTGGAATCTATTTCCTCTCCGTCTTTCATTTTCATTCCATTGAATTTTGGAGATCTAAGAATCAAGAAATTTCCTTGAATATTTCATCCACAGTGTCCTTGGCCTGTTCGTAAGATCTTGTTCTCGGATCTCGCAAGAGTATTTCGACGATCAGGGCGGGATCCCTTTTTTCAAAAGCTTCCAGCGCCCATTCCATTCTCATCATCCTGGGGTAAAGGTACCATTTAAGAATCCTTTCCGGTACCTGTGGATCGATTTCTTCCGGATGTATCCCATCTTTATCGACGATAGCTGGCACTTCAACGGCAACGTCATCTGGAATTCCTTTTATAACCCCTCGATTCAACCTGTTAACCACGAATCTGCCAGAATTCCCATTCACTATGGCATCTATGAAGGGAATATGTTGTTCTCCGCTCAAAGTCGAAGAACTGTAAAAATTCTCCACTTCCTCCGAAAAATCCTGTGGAATCAAGTCCGATTTCATTTCCAAGGCCTTTCTCAGAGTAAGGTTTTCGTCGTTTTTCAAAAGCTCGGCCACTTTTGAAGTTAAGTTGGTAATTTGATTCAATTTGTCCTCATACCATTTCCATCCAATCTCAGAATCCGCTCCTCCCCATGGTTCTCCATACCATTTCTTCTTCGTCTCGAGGTTGTAATGATACTTCCACGAGCTATTTCTAACCGTATCTCCAACAGGCATCTTTCCGTAAAATCTGTAAGTGTCGATGGCGGCCAAAGAGAGCTGATCATCGAAAGGATCGCGTGGTTTTTTTCCGTTTGGATGCGCTTCAATCCATTTATCCAACAAAGGATAAGCGTCTTTTTCGTTGTATTTAAAGCGTGTTAACCATATAGCGTGATTGAAGCCGGCAACTTGCCAATCGATCTTTTCCTTTTCCAGTCCCAACGCTTCAACTATGTGGTTAACGGCGTAGTGTCCATGGCAGAAGCCAACCATCTTCACTTTTGAATCTCGTGATATCAAAGTGGTCCCTTCGAAAACCGGATTGGCGGCTTGAAGGAGCCAAGCGTTTGGAGAGAGTTCTTCAATTGTATGAGCTATTTCCAAAAAATAAGAGAGCTGATTCCAATTCGTCAACGTGTAATAATCCGAAACCATGTTGAATTCCTGGGTGTCTATACCGCGATAATAGCCGTGTTTTTGACCGATCTTTCGCATTCTTTCCAAAAAATCATGACCTCCGACAAGTGCGGTGTTTATGACGAAATCCGCTCCTTTTATAGCTTCTTTTAAATTCGTCGTTTTTTTAAAGTTCACGTTCGAGTGCATCTCTTTGGCGTAACGTGAAGCCAAAATGTACGCGGCTTCAAGTCTCTTTTCGTCAACATCCATCAACGTTACAGTGCTTCCGGATAGGCCTGGAGTTTTACAGATATCATTCGTCAATCTCACCGAAAAAACCGCACTTCCGGCTCCTATTATGGAGATGTTTACGCTTGACATTCTTATCCCTCCCATTTAGAATTACCGAATTTTCATTCAAACATTCCACTTGTTTTCGCTGGCTTTTCTCTTTTTCAGAAATCTTCGATACGCCTCATCGAAAGCCGGATACCTGTTTTCACCAATCCGCGTTATTCCCAAAGAGGCGTAAAAGGATGCAAATTCCGCTACCTTCGTCTTTTCCCATCTCAAAGATAGCCCCTTCAGCAAAGCCGCGTTGAACATATCACCTGCCCCGACGGTATCTTTGATCTTTCCAAAATGAAAAGCAGGAGTTAAAATCACATCATCACCGATGAATCCTTGTGCCCCATTCTCTCCCAATTTGACGATGCAGTTATGAATGTCATGATCTTTGAAAAAAATCAACGAATCTTTCAGTGAGGATTTTTTGGAGATCGCCAAAGCTTCTTTTAAATTGGGGGTGAACCAATCGCTCAATTTGGCTATTTGCAACGCTTGCTTCGTCGTTTTTTCAGTCCAACCGTTAGGAGGCCAGCCGGGATCGAACAAAATTTCGTTCTCGTTTAACTTCATGAGTTTCACGATTTCGGCGAAACGCTCCTCTCGAAAAGCCGAAATTAGATTGAAACCGCATATCAAGATCCACGAACGATGAATATCCTTGACTTTCTTGAAAAAGAAATCGTTGTCTAAATCGGACAAACTTCCAAGAAAGGTGAAAAACGTTCTTTCATCCTGCGTACTTATGCCCACGGAAACACTCGTTCTACCAATGCCTATTTTACACCTTGAGAGATCTATTCCCTTTTTTTCAAAAGTGCGAACGAAGTTCTTTCCGAATTCGTCATCGCCCAAAGCGGATATAACATGAGTTTCAAATCCCAATTTTCTGAGCGCCAACGCGCTGTTACCGGCCGCTCCTGCATATCTGAAATCGAAAAAATCACCGGTAACTTCTGAACCCACTTCAGGCCATCCATCGAAATTTCCCATAACCAAATCCACATTCAGATTCCCCACGACATAAGCTTGTTTTAGCATGAACTCACTCCTTATTCCTTTGTTGTCACCTTACTTATCAACCTGAAATCATCGTCTGGTATCTTCTTCATCTCTCTGATTTTGCAAGACAGGAATTGAATGTACGGAAGAAAGATCAGATTCTGAAGGTATTCCGTCAAACCGGTATTCAACGAAGTAACGTGAATTGAGCTTTCGTTTGGCACGTTATTTTTCACATCTTCATCGGATATGATCCACGCAAACGAAGAAATATGCGAAATGTCCCGACAGAGTTTGATCAACAATTTTGCGCTTGGAGATTTGGGAATAAAGCATATAATTCCACGTTTTTCGGCGAAAAGTTCTAACGGTCCATGTCTCAACATACCAGCGGATATCGCAAAAACGCTCACCCTCGCAATTTCATTCAACGTCAAAGCCGATTGATACACTTCACCCAACGCGAATCCCCTG
>CAZCZS010000051.1:0-11528 GCA_964503355.1 uncultured Mesoaciditoga sp. | reverse complement strand
GACGAGATCCTGAATCAAGTTCAGGATGACCTTCTTTTGAAATGAGAATGAGATCTTGGATCAGGGCCGGGACGACCTACGGTCAATTCAGTATTACCTTTGCTTGGTACGACATGACAGAAAAGATCCAAAATAACATCTTCAAAAAAATCCTTTTACCTATTGAGAAGTGATTTATCTTTGTTAAAAACAGTGAATTGTAAAGTTGACACACAACTTGATCAAGTTGATTTTCAGTGAGGTATTGACGAAAGAAAGCTATTCTGTTATAATCAAGCTCGACAACACACACAACCTGATTTTCCGATTGGTGCCAAATGGTGATCGGAAAAAGTGAGGGTTGTGGCGGAAAAACCAATGGAGGTGTTTTTGTGAAGGATATAATAAAAATGAAGCAGCTTCTCGAAGCTGGAGTCCATTTTGGGCATCAAACCAAGCGTTGGGATCCAAAGATGAAACCCTACGTTTACGCCGCAAGAAAGGGTATTTACATCATCGATCTTCAACAGACGGTTAAACTTCTCAAAGAAGCTTACAATTTTGTAAGCGAACTTGGAAAAAATGGGAAAACCATTCTCTTCGTTTGTACAAAGCACCAGGGTGCTCAAACGATCGAAGAGGAAGCCAAACGATGTGGCGCTTTTTACATCAACAAAAGATGGGTTGGAGGCCTTCTGACGAATTTTTCAACCATCTCAAATAGAATAAAGAGACTTCATGAACTTGAAGAAATGGAAGAAAAAGGCGAATTCAACGATATGCCCATAAAAGAAGCGAACAAATTGAGAAAGGAACTTGAAAGGCTGAGAAAATACCTTAACGGTGTTAAAGATATGAAAAAGATACCGGATGCGCTCTTCATAGTTGATCCCAAACGTGAGTACAATGCCGTACATGAAGCGCACAAACTTGGAATCCCAACGGTCGCAATAGTGGACACCAATTGTGATCCGGACGAAATAGATTACGTTATCCCAGGTAACGATGATGCTATCAGAGCAATTAAGCTCATAACTTCAAAGATAGCGGACGCTTACCTCGAAGGAAAAGAAGGTCAAAGTACTCAAGCGGAAGAAACTGAAGAAGTAAAGGAAAATTCGGAGATTTCAAGCGAAAAGACAGAAGCTGAAGAAAACACACTTGAAGTACAAGAAAGCGTAAGCGAAGAATGATTTAAATGTGGCGTGTGCCTGTGGCTCAATGGATAGAGCGTTGGACTCCGGATCCGAAGGTTGCGGGTTCAAGTCCCGCCAGGCACACCAACGAGTTGCGATATATTTAGGAGTGGAGGCGTGCCCGAATGGCTAAGGGGCCGGTCTCGAAAATCGGTGGTGCTCACGCACCTTCTGGGTTCGAATCCCAGCGCCTCCGCCATCAATTCAAGGACACACAAGTGTCCTTGAATTATTTAAAGGATGAGGTGGAGGAATTGAACGCCATAGAAATAGAAAATTTGACAAAGCGTTTCAAAAATCATACCGTTCTAGATTCCATTTACCTTAACGTTGAAGACGGAAAATGTTTTTCGTTGATAGGCCCGAATGGAGCGGGAAAATCGACGTTGATAAAGATCTTGACGACTCTTTTGAAACCATCTAGCGGAAAAGTTCTCATCTTTGGACATCCTTTGAAAGACAGAAAATCCATAAGAAAGAGAATCGCGTTGGTTTCCGAGAACACGGTTTTTTACGATCAACTTTCCGCCTTGGAGAATCTTCTCTTTTTTGCCGGCCTTTACCATGTTCCCAAGAAAATTGCCGAGTATCAAGCGGAAAAACTGTTGAAAATGGTAGAAATGTGGAGATGGAGAGATAAACCTATAAAATCGTTTTCAACTGGCATGAGGCAGCGGATAAATCTCGTAAGAGGCTTGATGCACTCGCCCGATTTACTCTTTTTAGATGAGCCAACGTTGGCTCTCGATCCTCAAACATCAAACATCATAATAGAAGCCATAAAGGATATCAAGAAGAAAGGTATCACCGTTTTCTTCACAAGTCATATCATGAAAAACGTGGAAGATCTTGCGGACGAGATTGCGGTGATAAATGAGGGCAAAATCATCTTTCAAGGAAGTTTGGCGGAATTGAAATCGAACTTCACCTCTTCTAAACGAGAAATGGAAATATCCTTTGAAAGCGAATCGCAAGCTTGGCAAGGGTATGAAATTCTTAAGGATCTTGTCAAGAATGACATCAATGTGAAGAAACGTTCAATTCTTTTATCTTTAAGAGAACCACAACTCCTGCGGGATGTACTTTTTCAGATAACCAAAAACGGTTTGGCGATAAAAGACGTGAACACCCACTCTTCATCTTTGGAAAAGATCTTCATAGAACTTACAACCGACAACAAGAAAGAAAAAAGATAGAACACCTCTCTAAGGTGTTCTATCTTTTTTATCAAAAACGAATCTACAACGTGAATTTTCATCTGCTCTTCACAAACAGAGTTTTAAGATCTCTCTCACATCATCCGGATAGAGTCTCTTCAATTTTCCAAATGGTGTTCTCATCGAAGCGTTTTCGACAACTTTTTCTATTTCATCTTCCGGCACGTTCACATCCGCCAAAGTTACCGGTAAACCAATTTGTTTGTACCATCCCTTCAACTTTTCTATACCTTGCAAAGCGGCGCTTTCATCGTCAGAAGAAGAAACGTTAAACACCTTCCTTGCAAACCTGGCAAATTTAGCCACATCTTCTTTGTAAACGTATCTCATCCATGCGGGAAACACAACGGCAAGTCCGCTACCATGGGAAATATCATAAAGAGCGCTCAGAGAATGTTCTATGGCATGACTTGACCAATCTCCTCCATTTCTTCCGGTTCCATTTATTCCGTTCAACGCGAGAGTGGCGCTCCACACAAGATTTGCCCGTGCGTCGTAATTATCAGGCTCATCTATCAATATTTCCGTTGAGGAGATTATCGTTCGAATTATGCCCTCCGAGATCTCATCCACTATCAGAGTGTTCTTACTTCCATCGAAATACAATTCAAGTACATGAGAAATGGCATCAGCGGCACCGTTGAGAGTTTGAATTTTCGGCAATGTGAACTGCAAACTTGGATCTAAGATGGAGACCTTTGGATAGCTCGAATTCGTCCAAAAAGAGAACTTTTGTTTGGTTTCCTCGTTGGTTATGACGGCCCCACCATTCATTTCCGATCCCGTAGCCGATATCGTGAGTACCACGAAAATCGGAAGGGATTTCTCAACCTTGTATTTTCCAACGAAAGCATCCCATATATCTCCATCGTAGTAAAAACCCGCGGCTATGGTCTTCGAAGTGTCTATAACGCTTCCACCACCAACTGCTACGATGGCCTCCACTTTTTCTTTCCTTGCAATTTCTATACCTTCCTTTACCTTGCTTAAAACGGGGTTAGGTTTAACACCAGAAAGCTCAACAAAGGTGATACTTGACTTTTTCAGTGATGCCGTCACTTCATCGTAAACACCATTTTCTTTTATGCTTTTTCTACCGTAAACGAGGAGAACCTTTGAAGCGTATTTCTTCACTTCTTCGCCCAAGTTGGATATCTTTCCTCTGCCGAAAATTATCTTTGTTGGATTCTGAAAGACGAAATCTCTCATCGTTTCACCTCCATCGTCTCAAAGTAAGAAATTATTCCGTAATCCAACGCCAAAGCTTCTTTCCAAATGTTGAAAGGGTCCTTCAGCCATTTTTCTCTTTTGGTACAAGAGATGAAGCTGCTTTCAACAAGTACGGCCGGAACCTTGGCGAGCTTTAAAACTTTAAAATCGTTCTTTTTAACCTTCCATTCCAAATTCATAATTTCTCCAACCGTTTTTGCCAAACATTCAGCGGCCGTTTTGGATGTGTCTTCTTCGTTCCAATAAAAGGTTTCCGTCTCATCGAATTCAGGGTACTCTTGCAGAGAATCGTGATGTATGCAAAGAAAGAGGTTCGCATGCTTTTCATTCGCCAAATCTATTCTATCTTCCAAGTAAACGTATTCATCTTTTTTTCTCGTCATGTAAACGGTAGCTCCCTCAGCCTTTAAGAGCTTTTCCAGGTTCAATGCCACTTCAAGATTAACCTCTTTTTCCAAAAGGCCGGTTGGTCCAATCGCTCCCGTGTCTATTCCTCCGTGACCCGGATCTAAGACCACGATCTTTCCCCGTAAGACGCCACCCTGTGCGTAAACACCCGAAATCGTTAAAGCCAAAACGATCAACAAAATGACGATCGAATTTTTCATCTTTCAGCTGTTGTGGCCGTTGACGTCGGTTTTTGGAACAAAACGTGCGATTTTATCTCGGAAATAACGACTTCCAACGCTTTTTGAAGCTGGAGATCTTCTTTCACATTCAACGTCGCGGTACTTTGAGTCGAACTGACCACACTTTCTATGAGTTTTTTGTAACTCTCACTCTTCGTTGGAGTCGCGCTCGATTCTTTCACCACGTAATCCGGTGTTATTCCCTTCAAGTTTATGTCTTGACCGTTTGGCGTGAAATAATGATTCGTAACGAGCAAGAGCATCCCACCGTTCGAAAGTCTGAATTCCGTTTGAACGGCCGCTTTACCGTACGTTCTTTCTCCAACCAATAGGGCGTAATCGTTGTCTCTGAGCGCGGCTGAGACTATCTCCGAAGAAGACGCGGAACCGTGATTTACAAGGATGACTATTGGCAATCGATCGAAGATGTTTCCGTAGGATCTGTAGGGTCTTTCAACTCCGTAACGATTCCTCATCGTCACTATAAGCGTTCCCTTTGGCAAGAAGTCGCTTGCCACCTCCAACGCCTGCGAAAACAACCCGCCCGGATCGTCTCTTAAATCCATTATCAAACCTTTTATACCTTCAGAATAAAGCTTGCTCACGGCACTTTCGAATTCGGCTCCCGTGGTTTCACTGAAGTTGGTTATTCTCACGTATCCCACTTTCACGTTGGAAGCTTCCAACGTCGTCGACTTAACGGTTTTCAATTTTATGAGCGCTCTCGTTATGACTATGTTTAAAGTCGCGTTTTCACTTGGACGATAGATTTCCACTTTGACTTTTGAACCTGGTTTTCCTCTCAAAGCGTTAACCGCCGGAATGTATCCGAGTTCTTTGACAGGTGAACCGTTTATGGAAATGATGAGATCTCCACTTTTCACTCCCGCTTTTTCAGCGGGTGAGCCGTACATCGGACTTATAACTTCCACGGCATCTCTCGTCGCGTTGTAAGTAACTTCCGTTCCTATTCCTCCGTATTTCGATGTCGTTTGAATTTCGAACTCTTTTACCTCATCCGGCGAGAAATAGTAGGTGAATCTGCTGTGTAATCCCTTAACTATGGCCTTTATGGCTGCGTCTTCGAGTTGTTGGTAATTCACGCTAGTGGCATCGTAATAATAATTCTGAATGAGCTGTAACACCTGTGAAACGGCGTTATTCCCAACTTTCAGAGCGCTCTGAGTAGCCCAAGAAACGGTTACCAAGCTCGCAAGAAGCAAAACCACTACCAAAGTTTTCTGATACTTTCTCATCGTATGACCTCCATTCTTCAGAGGTATTTAAAAAGTAACCTCATGAGTTTTTCCATTTTTTCCAAACCTTCGTCGGAAGAGAATTCGTTCACACAAGAAAGAGCGTAATCCTTGACCACGATCTGGGCTGCCGCATCCAATGCGGCTCTCGCCGCAGCGATTTGCGTTATTATCTCAGTGCATTCTCTTTCTTCTTTTACCATTACTTGAATGCCTTTTACCTGACCTTCTATTTTTTTTAGACGACTTATCAGTTTTTCCTTTTCCTTTTTTTCCATGATCTTCCTCCAATACAAAATTTACCTGCCCCTTGATCTTGTCGATGGATACCGCTTTTGCCTTCAACTTATCTCCAAGTCTGAAAATTCTTCCCTTTCTTTCGCCTATCAAAGCGTTCGTTTTCTGATCGTAAATGTAATAATCATCCAGAGATGAAATGTGCACCAATCCACTTATGGCTTTTTCCGCTATCTCCACGAATATGCCGAATTCGGTCACATCCGTTATCACAACATCAAAAACCTCTCCGAGATGCTGCTGCATGTATTCAACCTTTTTCAGAGCTATAAGATCTCTTTCCGCCTGATCCGCCACCACTTCTCTTTTTGAACTTTGATGGGCTACTATGGGCAGAATTTCCATGTACCTTTTTATCTGCTTCTTTTTGAACCCTTTGTTCGCTATGTAAGCTTTCAAAAGTCTGTGCACAACGAGATCTGGGTATCTTCGTATAGGGCTTGTGAAATGCGTGTAATTCAACGACGCCAATCCAAAATGACCAACGTTAGTTTCGGAATAGACCGCCTTTTTCATGGATCTTACCAACAACCTCTGGATTATAGATTCAAGTGGATGACCTCTGATTTGCTCCAATATCCTTTGAAGCAAAATGGGTTGAATATCATTCGTGATCTTGAACTTGAGTCCTATGGCTTTCAGATATTCGGAAAGTTTTTCCAACGCTTCAGGATCAGGCCTAGCGTGAACGCGGTATATGAACGGAATTTGGTGAATATCAAAGATTTCCGCAACGGCTTCGTTCGCCATTATCATGAATTCCTCTATCATGGCCTCGGAAATACTCTGCTTTCTTAAAACTATATCCTTAACTTCACCATTTTCATCCAATATCACCTTAACATCGTTTGATTCGAACTCTATGGCGCCTCTTCCAAGACGACTCGTCTTAAGAGTATGAGCCAATTTTGCCATCGTTTTTAGATCTTCTTCAAGAAATCCTATCTCTTTTCTTATCTTCTCATCCGGTTCCTCCAAGAGCTTCCTAACTTTTTCGTAAGTTAGACGTTTGACGGATCTCACAACGCTTTTGAAAAAATCCTTTCTCACGACACGCCCGTATTCATCTATTTCCATTTCCGCGGATACCGTTAGTCTGTCCTTGCCTTCAACCAAACTGCAAAGATCGTTGGATAACTCAAATGGAAGCATTGGAACAACTGTGTTTAAAAGATAAACGCTGGTCCCCCTTTTAAAAGCCTCCTTGTCGATCGCGCTTCCTTCTTTAACGTAATGAGAAACATCCGCTATGTGAACTCCCAAAACGTAATTGCCGTTTGGAAGGACCTCTATTGAAACAGCGTCATCGAAATCTTTGGAATCTTCACCATCTATGGTAAAAACACGTTTGCTCCTAAGATCTTTCCTTTCCTTTAACTCTCTCACATCGATCTTCTTTGGCATCTTGCGAACTTCTTTTAAAACCGATGAAGGGAATTCGCCTGGTGCGGGCAGTTGATACTTCGCCAGTATGCTTGGAATATCCACCTCATGGGAATCGGCTTTTCCCAGAACAGCGGTTACCCTTGCCATTCCTTCGGATTCTTCACTTGGATAGCGAATTATCTCTCCGACTACCTTATCCCTGTTGGTGGCGTTCATGGAATCGTCTTTGGAAACTCTGAACTCATAGACGATTTTCGAATCGTCAGGTACGATGTATCCAAAATTCGTTCCCTGTTCTCTGTAAACACCAACGATCATCTTCAGAGCTCTTTGAAGTATCCTTATGACCTTGCCATGCGGTATTTCATCACCATCGACATCGAAAAGTTTCACCAGAACTTTATCCCCGTTTAAGGCCCACAAAGTGTCTGCCACTTCAACAAACGCTTCTTTTCCTGAAAATGACGTCACGAAAGCCTTTCTTCCAGATCTCGTGAACCTGATCTCGCCTACCAATTCGTTGTCTTTAACGACGTGCCATTTCCAATTTTTAGATCTGTAAATGAGATCCTCGTCTTCCAATATTTCCAAGATCTTCTTTATCTTCTTCGGGTCTTCACCAAGTTTTTTGGCTATCGCCGTTGTGGTGGATGGAACGTACAGATCTGACTTGAGGTAATTCATCAATTCTTCAGTGTTCATTCGGCCCCCTCTTTTCTTTCATTCCGTTTTTCACGAATTCCAACACCCTTTCGAATTCTTCGCCCAAATAAGCGTCTCCTTTTCTTTCCTCATCACCTAAAATGGTAACATATTTTTGCAAAAATTCGCTCGTTTTGAGCGGTTTATGAAATTTAACGGCTTGCGCGGCCATCATCGCTTCAATGGCAACGACTTTTGCGGTATTTTCGAAGATCATTCTCGCCTTTCTCGCAGCGATGGTCCCCATTGAGACGTGATCTTCTTGGTACGCGGAAGTTGGAATGGAGTCCACCGAAGCCGGATGTGCTAACACTTTGTTTTCACTTACAAGCGAAGCCGCCGTGTACTGCCATATCATCATGCCGGAGTTTAATCCGGATTTACCTGTTGCGAGAAAAGGTGGAAGACCGGAAACCAACGGATTGACAAGCCTATCTATTCTCCTTTCCGTTATGTTGGCAAGTTCGCTCAACGCTATTCCCAAAAAATCAGAAACCATGGCGACCGGTTCGCCGTGAAAATTTCCGCCACTTAGCGCTCCATCGTCGAAGATCAAAGGATTATCCGTTACGGAATTCATCTCCGTCAGAGTAACGCTTTCGACGTAATCCATGGTGTCTTTCACGGCCCCCAGAACCTGTGGAGCCGCTCGAAGACTGTAAGCGTCTTGAACTTTGGAACAGTTCAAATGCGAAGCCCTTATCTCACTACCTTTTAAATACTCGTTGAGTTTTTTGGCAACGTACGATTGACCTTTGTGGGGTCTGAGTTCATGAATTCTCGCATCGAAAGGCGTTGTGGAACCTTTTAAAGCATCGATGGCCATGGCTGCGCTTATGAGTGATGATTCAAACAAAACTTTTGAATCGTAAAGTGTTAAAGCAAGAACAGCGGTTATGGCCTGAGCTCCGTTGGTTAGCGCGAGCCCTTCTTTTGCCTCGTAGCTCAAAGGTTCCAATCCCTCAGCTTTTAGGGCATCCAAGGCTTTAACTTCCTCTCCCTTGTAAAACACATTCCCCTCTCCCATCATCGCAAGGGCTATGTGGGCCAACGGCGCAAGATCTCCACTCGCTCCAACCGAACCTTGGGATGGAACAACCGGTGTTATCCTATGATTGAGCATATTCAACAAACCGTTTACGACTTCTTCTCTTACACCAGAAAAACCTTTCGCCAAAGAAAAGGCTCTCAAAAGCATCATGGCTCTTACTTCGTCTTCTCTAAAAGTCGGGCCAACGCCGGCCGAATGACTTCTAACGAGATTCACCTGCAGTTGACCGATATCTTCTTTGCCGATTTTAACGTTTGCAAGCGCTCCAAACCCCGTGTTTATACCGTACATGGGTTTGTCGGATTTCAAAAACCTTTCGACTCTCTCTCTCGATTTTCTTATTCTCTCTTTTGCCCGTTCGGATAACCTCACTTCTTCAAAATCCCTGGCAACTTTTACAAGATCAAAAATCGTTATTTCATCTCCTACGATCATTTTACTTCCTCCTCCAAATCGTTCTTTTCTCTTTCTAAGATCTCTATCTTTTTAAGGATCTCTTCCATCTCCTCTTCAATTCTTTCTCTCTTTAGAGACAATCGCTCCAATTCAACATGATCGCTAAAGTGAATCAACATCTCTTTTTCCACCATTTTCATCTCGACATCCAGCGCCTCGAATCGTTTTTCATGCTCGTTTAACTCGTTTTGAAGATTTTTCATTCTGTTTTTCAACGCTTTTTTCTTTTCGTACTCCCTTGGTTTATCTTTTCTGGAGATTTTCTTAACGTTGAAGGTTTCTTGCATGAATCTTATCGCGTTTTCATAAGTGTCAAAAACATTAATGCTTCCATTTTCCATAACGAAAAAACGATTGGCTATGTGATTGGCGAATTTCAAATCATGTGTGCTGAAAAGCAACGTACCATCGTACTCTTTCAAGGCGTTTTCCAACGATTCTATCATGTAAATATCAAGGTGATTGGTCGGCTCATCCATTATCAAAAAATTCGGATTTTTCAAAAGAGCCTTGGATATTTCAAATCTCACGAATTCTCCTCCACTTAAAGAGCTCACACTTTTAAAGACATCTTCTCCTTCAAATCCAAACCTACCCAAGTACTTCCTGACTTCATAATCCGGCCAACTGCGCACGAGTTCCCATATAACGGACATCAACGTGCGTTCATTTCTTTCAGCGCCAACGGTGTCAACGTAAGCTATCTTCGTGTTGGGACCAAAAACCACGTGTGGCGAAGCTTCGTTTATCTTCTTGAGCAAGGTCGTTTTTCCGACCCCGTTTTTTCCCAAAAGCGCGATCTTTTCCCCATTTTTCACTTCAAATGAAAAGGTTCCTATGTACTTACTTCCGGCAAACACCTTTAAAGAATCAACTTTTAACACCACATCTTCCGTCGCTTTTTTCACGTCAATTTTCAGATTTTCAAATTTCTTGTTTGATTTCAAAGCGTATTGCTCTTTTTCAAGCGAGAGTCTATCCAAAAGTTTTTCCTTTGATCTGGCCTGTTTTGCGGATTTTTCTCTTCCCCATTTTTTGTACCTTTCAATGACGCTTTGAAGATGCTTGATCTCTTTCGATATGTTTTTTTCTTTCGCTTTAAAAGTTTTAACGTACTCTTCTTTTTGAACCAAGAAATCTTGATACTTTCCTTTGTAAGCTTTGATGGTTCCGAAATCCATGTCCCATATTTCATCGGCGACATTTTCGATGAGATTTCTATCATGAGTTGCCATCACGACGCTACTTTTGATCGAAAGAAGGGCGTTTTTTAGAAATATCAAACCGTACACATCTAAATAATTTCCAGGTTCATCTAAAAGTAGGAGATCCGGTTCATCAACGAGCAATTTGGCAAGCTGAAGTTTGGTGATTTCGCCAGCGCTTAAAGTGGAGATCTTGCGATTGAAATCCTCTTCCGAAAATCCCACCCCTCTTAGCATTTTCTTTACCTTCTTTTCCACGGCGTAAACATCGAGTAATTCCGCCTTTTGAAGGTATTCTTCATAAGAATTTAAATCCATTTCTTTTACGCTTTTCATCGCCCTTTCGTAAGCGTCTAATGCCCTTTTAAAAACGGATAACCCCTCTTCGTACAACGTTCTATCTTCCTCAATCCTGAATTGACGGATGTAGCCCATCCTTCTTCCCAAGAAGTTCACTTCACCGCTTGTGGATTCAAGATCACCTGTAAGTATTCGCAAAAACGTCGTCTTTCCACAACCGTTGGGCCCAAGCAAGATTGCCTTTTTACCATCTTCCAAAGATAAATTCACTTTTGAAAACAGAGTTCTTTCACCGAAGCTCATGGTTAAATTTGATAAATTCAGTATCATGGTTTAATTATACCATCGCAGATGGTTTCACATGTGCTTTTTTAATTGAACTTTGTTACATCCCATACTTCTCCGTTACTTTCTCAACTTGTGCGTCAACTTTACAAGCCAATGGCTTTTAGCCATACATCGCTTTTCAAGCGATAAGGGATTTTTTTCGAAGATGTCATCCCGGACCTGATCCGGGATCTCATCCTTCAAAGAGCTGAGATTGTGGATCAGGTCCACAATGACGTTAAGGTCAAAGACTCTACAGAAAATCGTCAGGCACGCCAACACACTCATGAGTGAGTG
>CAZCZS010000050.1:0-11791 GCA_964503355.1 uncultured Mesoaciditoga sp. | reverse complement strand
AGTAAGTTTCGAGTTTCAGGGTTTTGAAGTTTTGAAGTTGTAACTTTTAACGCAAAGGCAAGATGAAGTTTCTTCAGGGCGCGAAGCCCAAAAAATTTCAAAGGGAGGTATTTCGTATGAAGAAAGTTCTTGTTCTCACGGTAATTGCGATTTTGGCGTTAGGTGTGATGGCGTTGGCGGATGGTAATTCCAATAATGGACATGGAAATAGTAATTTAGTCCTAACAGGAACCTTCAATATAAAAGTTGATCAGTGGATTGATGGGACCCTAACTCCGAATGATGTGGAATTTAGTTATTACGGGGACAGCGAAGAAGAGGATGTATTTTCTCTTAAGGTGACAACAAATGGAGAATACAAAATTTTCATGGAAAACTTAGCAGGATTACCAACTGGAATATCAGTTGTAAAAGCGAAATTAGAAGCTGGTTCTAGTGATTATATCGGTACTTCAGCATCTTACGGGAGTATGAGTGGTTATATGTTTGATAATAACGGTAGTCCATTCTCGGCGAATGAAAGTGCTGGAACTACATATGAGGGGTATATAACTTTTAAGGTTTTGTCTACCACCTCTCCCACAAGTGGAAATGGATCAAGTATATCCTTAAATATAACAATAATTTCAGCTTCTAATTTCTAATTGCTTATAAAGTGAGTGATTACCAATGCGGAGATTCGCTGTAAAGAACGGAGCTAGAGAGATTGTAATAATCATATCCTTATTACTCGTGGTGATATCAGTCATAGGAATGGCAAATGAAGATGGTAAAGGAAATGATAACTTAATGATAAATAAAACATTCACCATCACTGTTGATCAATGGCTTGGCGCACAACTACTTCAACCAACGGATACAGCTAGCACTGTAACTGTGGGATACTATGACGAAGATTATAGCAATGTGCCTCCTTACAATGCTGGATGGGAAATCATTGAGTTATACTCCAACGCAACATATGTAAAAATGGAAGCGGAAGCTGATTTTGGTGCTAATACAAGTGTAGTGGATGAAAACTTGAATTACTTGAAACTCGATGTGTATGATGTACACAATCAGGCTTATCCTTCGAACACCAATAATCAAATAAGTATAAAAATAAAGAATGGAACATATTTAACATCCCAAGATACAATTTCACTTGAAGCAGGGAATTACGATTCGCCTGATGGAAAAGCCTATTACCTGGGAATAAGTGTGAGTGCAAAAAAAACCATGCCTGTTGGAACATATCCAGCAACTCTGTTGATAACTCTAATGCCATCGTTGCCTTAAGAATTAAATCCATAGGGAAGCTTTGATAGCTTCCCTATGGATTTTTAGAAGAGAGGCGGTTTAATGAAGAAGATCTTATTACTTTTTTCTTTGATGATTGGATTTTTGTTTTTAACTGGATTTAGCACCTTAAGAGTATATCCTTTGATATTGAAAATAAATGGAAAAGCTGGAGAAAACGCAAGAGCTGTATTTAAGCTTGAGAACACTTCACAAGAATTTTTGAGTGTGATGATCTCAAAAAGAGATTTCTATGTTGATTCAAACGGGGTATATTTTATAGGTATTTCAACACCAACATATAAAAATTCATGCTACAAATGGATATCTCTTCCTTCTACATCTGTTACTTTGTTTCCAAAACAGCAAATTGATTTTCCAATTTCTGTAAAAATACCTCCTTATGCAAATGGCGAATACTTTGCAGGAGTTAATTTCTCTTATATGACGAAGCAAAAAATAGCCAACACCTTTAGAATTTCCATGAATTTATATTGTATAGTCATCCTCAACATTGAAAACTCTCCTCATCTGTATGTGGCAAGGTTCAATCCTATAAAGCTTTACAATACGAGATTGGACAAATTACCAAAGGATTTTCCTTCGGCTTTAAAAAATTATCCCTACGTTTTTAGATTGGATTATAAAAACGAAGGAAACGTTGTTATCGGCTTACAAGGCCAATTCAGGGTGGTTTCGGACACGCTTCATAAGTTGGTTGGAAATGTCAATTTGGACAGGCAAAAGACGATATGTTTTCCGGACATAACGCGAACTGTTTGGATACCTTTCGAAAGGCTTATGCCGAACGGCGAGTACCGAGCGCTGCTCTCGGCCGATTTGGGTGATCATCATATGACGAGCCAAATCTTCAAATTCAAAATAACCGACGCGAGTTTAAGCCAAACCCCGGCTTTGAAACTCAACACCTCCGAAATAGATATTCCACTTGAAAGGCTTAACACTTATCTTGGAGAAAATTTCAAAATAGAAAGCTTGGATTACAGAAAGATAGACATTTCAGCGAAGATAAGCGGATTCATGCAGACTAAAGATGGAAGCATCGCGGCAGCTCCGCTTGATGAAGAAGTGTTTGGGAATTTGAGAATGTATCCATCCAAATTCAGCGTCTATCCGTATTCACAAAGGGAAGCGAGAATCGCCGGTCGAGCACCTTCCACCATGCCAACAGACGGTCAGCATTACGCGTTGCTCACGCTGGTGGCAAAGGTGGCCAAAGGCAAAGAACCTAAAATTTTGAAACTACCCATCGTAATAAACGTTGGGAAGTTGACGAAGTCGCTGAAGATGGAAAATCTAACGGTTTCAAAGGTTGGAACGAGCGCTAAGGTATCGTTTGATGTCGTTAACGACGGGAATTCGTACGTTGATTATTCAACGGAGATTTTCGTCACAAACGAAGAGGGAAAATCCATGTTATTCCAACCCGTTACCATAAAGGAAAAAAGGATTTACGCCGGTTTCACACTTTCAGCGAGTGCAAATGTTCCAGTTGAATTGAAAAAAGGTTATACTGTTAGAGTAGTCGTCAAATATTCAACCGGCAAAGGAGCGAACGGCGCTCCGATTTACAAGATCGTTTCAAAAGAATTCGTTTGGAAAGGCTAAATAAAAGCGGGAGGAATGTGAATTGAAAAAACTCATCGTTTCAACGATCGTTATTTTGGCAATTGTGGGAGTTGTATGGGCGCAAAGTCAAAACGTGAGCATTTCGTTCTTTCAAGAATCTCTCACTCAAGCTTTGAGCGATCTCGCGGCGCAGGAAAACATCACGATAATAACCGATTCGACGGTTGGAGGATTTATCACGCTGACGCTCAACAACGTGAGCATTTCCGAAGCGCTGGATCTCATGCTACTGGCGGGTGGGTATTCGTGGACTCAAATAAAGCCCGGTGTGTACTTCGTTGGAACGGCGAACCCTTCCTCAAACAGCTTTTTGTATTTGGCTTCGATGACTTCGTATCGTTTGAAATACATAAACTCTCAAACGCTTATCAGTTTGCTGCCAGCCGTTATGAAGCCATACGTTTTCACTTCGACGGCTTCGCCAAAACTGGTTCTTATAGGAGCACCGTCAAACGTGAAAGAGTCGATCTTGAACGTTATCAAGCAGGTGGACGTTCAAAAGGCGCAAGCGGTTTTCAAAGTAAGCGTCGTTGAGGTGGATGAGTCCTATTTAAGGAGCTTGGGAATGGATCTTCAGTATTCTCAAAATCCATCTTCGGCTTCGCAGACGACGTTCAACGTGTTGAACCGCGCCATAAACGTCGTTTACAAGTTGAACGATCTTTCAATTCTTTCGAACATCAAGGCGCAGGTGACGAACGGCTCTGCCAAGATCCTTGCCAATCCGAAGATAAGGATTTCCAACGGAAACACGGGAACTTTGAAAGTTTCAACGACACGGAATTATTCTTACACCAATTCGGAAGGAAAATTGGTCGTTTCAAGCGTGAATGTGGGAGTGGATATCTCTTTAACTCCGACGATATCCGCGTCTGGCGATGTGTCTGTGAAGATATCCGAAACGGTTAACGGGGCGTTGGAAAGCGCCGGACCTGTACCACAAACCATGACCAATACGCTTTCAACGACGTTCGACACCAAAGTTGGAGACACGGTGGCGGTAGGAGGGGTAGATTTCTCGACTTATGAAGAGTCGACGAGCAAAGTTCCACTCTTGGGTGATATACCGATAATAGGTTATTTCTTCACCCAAGAAAAGATGCAAAAGGTAAGAAAGGAGCTCATCATCATTCTAACCTGCGAAAGCGTGGGTGGTAAATGATGAGGAAAATCGTTCTTACCGTTCCCCTACTTTGGATAGCGGTTGTTGCCCTGGCGCTAACCGCTTCCTTTTCCTTTTACCAAGAAAGTCTACCTCAGGCTTTTTCGGATATATCGGCTCAATTCAACGTACCAATAGTCGTGGATCAAAGCGTGAACGGAGAAGTTACGATGAATTTGAACGATGTGACGCTCAAAGAAGCGCTTGACATGCTTTGTAAAAAGGCTGGACTTTTCTATTTTGAAAAGGACGGTGTTTATTTCGTTGGCACCTCCAACTCCTCGGCTTTTATGAAATTGTACGCCTATAAAACGAAGATCATTCCTTTAAAATATCTTTCCGCTAAAGACGCGCTTTCTTTTTTAAGCGAATATTCGAATTATCTTTCATACGCTGAGAACGAACCGATGTTGTTGTTTTTCGGTCCAGATGCTATTTACAACAAGATCGTGGGAATCTTGGAAAAAGTCGATGTGAAGACAGCAGATGTCTACGTGAACTACACGCTTTACGAAATTTCCCAGGACGTGTGGCAGAACGGTGGAAAGAATTTAGGACTTTTAAGCAAAGTTGAAGCCAGCCGTAATTCTTTTGTGAGCGAGAATTTCAAAGATTTTTTCAGGATCACCAAACAATTCACCTTTAAAACTCACGCTTCTGCACTTGTGAGCGTGGGCAAAAGCGCACAATTTTTCGTCAAAGATCTCAACGCTTCGATGAAAATTCGTGTTATCTCTCGTGACGAAAATGGAATTCGTTTAAGTGTTGAAATGAAGAACGATTTGACTTTGAACGTTTCTTCCACATTTGAATTGAAAGATGACAGAGTTGGATTCGCGGCCATGACTGTTGGAAACGAACATTTCCTTTTGGAAGTTGCCGGTGCAAAAACGTCAAATGAGATGTCGGCTTTGGCAAGCGTTTGGCCAAGCGAAGAAAAGGAAAAAGACTTCTCTTTGATGATGTGGTCTTCGCTTATTTATCCCCTCTTCAACTTTGAAGGAAGATATAAATCTCTTTCGATGATGGTCGCCAAGGAGGATTTTTCATCAAAGGCGAAGTTCTTCGTTGGAATGAGTAAAGAATTCGCGAAAAATCTTTACGGATGCGCGTTGATAGGAACTGAAATCCCAGCGACTTTGACATCTGTAAGTTCTTACATTCTCAGGTTAGAATTGGTTCAACAGCCTGAAAAAGATGGTGCGATAGTGTCAAGCGGCTACGCGTGGATGGAAACACATTTGAACGATTTTTCGCTTGAATTCGGATATTTCGGAAATTTAGAATACTCGATTGGAAATCTGTTGGTGGGAGTTGGCATGTCTTATTTTGGCTCTCCAAATGCGACTTCTCAGATCGTTCCTTATCTATCGGTTGGGATTGAATTCAACGATAACGCGTTGACAAGATTTTTGTATTCGCCAACCGAACAAGAATATTCGATGCAGATAGATTGGAGCATGTGAATTGAGAGCGCGTTTTTGGGAGGTTTAAGATGAAAAGATGTCTGTTTTTAATAGCAATGCTTACCGTCTCCATCTTGGTTTTCGCAGATGGATGGGTGAACGTCGAAAATGAGATTCAAAAAAACGTGCAGGCGAATTCACCAAAAGCTCCGACGATCGAATTCTTAGATTTAACTGCTTCGATGGTCAACAACGAAGCGAAGATATCGAACGATATTTCAAAGATGATTTCCCCAGCAAAGAAGAAACCGGGGCGCGATAATTGCGATGAACCTTACGTCATGATCTCGTTCATAGACGCTCAAAAGGTGAAAGACGTTCTCGAAGGAAAGGAGAAAGTTTGGAAATACTTGCTTTTAGACGACAAATTTCAAGGCATCGTCGTGTACAGCGGAGAAAATTTAAACAACTTCTTCGCGTGTCCAAACCCAATGAGCGTGGGTACGTACACGGTTGAAGACGCTGGCACGCACGATTTCACGCTTTCTTTCATGGAAATAACCACGAACGCCTCGATAGAAGTGTCTTTTCAGGATGATGGATACGTTGTGAACACGGAAAATTCAAACGAAAAGATGCCTTCGTGGCATGGATTCGTGTCGTTGAATGCCAGCGTGGAAAATCTTTTAGATCAACTGGCGAAAAAAGAATAAGCAGAAAAGATATAGAAAAGGTGCTTTTTAAAAAACCAACCGATTTTCATCGCTTGAACGCTTCGATTGAAATGGCGAATTCTTCACGGCATTCCAAAATCTTTTTATGGTCATGGTGGTTAAGAGTGCACGCTTCTTACGATACCCCCGCGGGCGTTTACAAGGATACCGTGAAGGTAACTGTACATGCCGATGTGAGTGATTGGTGAAAACGTGTAGCGCACTTACGCCCCTCTTCTGATTCGGCCGCTCAGAATTTTCGAGTATCAGGGGAGGGCGTTTTTATTTTTTCAATTCACTTCAATGTGATAACCTTTTCCGAAGACAGTTTTTATCTTCACGTGAGAACCTTTCAACTTCTTTCTGAGGTTTTTAACAGTCGCGTCGACTATGCGCGGAGAGATATTCTGTCCCTTCCAAACCCTCTCCACGAGTTCTTTTCTGCTTAAAACTTTTGTCGGTTCTTTCAGCATTTCGTGGAGCATTTTGGATTCGGTGGATGAAAGGTACACGTTTTTTCCTTCGGTAACAAGGGCGTTCATCTGCAAATCGACGTATGGATATCTTCTTTTTTCTTTTTGAAAATGTTCGAAGAAGTTGTTCACCTTTGCCAAAAGCACTTTTGGAGAAAACGGTTTGGTGATGTAATCAACGGCGCCCAATTTCAAACCGTTCAGTATGTCCTCTTCGTCGTTTTTTGCCGTCACCATAATGACGGGAATTGATTTGTTTATGGCCATTTGCGCGATCGTCTCTCCACTGATCTTCGGTAACATGAGATCCAAGAGAATGAGGTCCAACTCTTTTTCTTTCATGATCTTGACGGCTTGAATTCCGTCTTTGGCCAAGAAAACGGTGTGCTCTTTTTCGAAGTAAAGTTTCATTATCTCGCTGATGGTCTCATCGTCTTCAACTATCAAGATGTTGGCCATTTTTTCTCACCAAAGCCATTCTGTTTCTTCCGGACATATCGTTTATTATCTTGTACGAAAGGCCTTTTCTTTCGAAGAGCGCTTTTAAACTCTTTCTAAAAGGATGCGCGATTTCAAAGTAAAACATCTTCGGCGAATATCTTTCAAGAATGAATTTGTAAACGTCGTTTCCATCTTTTCCTCCAACCAACGCCTCATACGGTTCTTTATGCAATTGTAGTAGTTGTCGCCATTCTTTTTCGCTAAGATATGGTGGATTGGAAATGACGATGTCCGGTTCCAACGGCTCGATGCCGTATTCACCGACGTGAATTTTCTTTGAAACGCCGTGCGCTTCGGCGTTTTTTTTGGTGAGTTCCAAAGCGAACGGATTCACGTCTATAGCCCATATTTCGCAGTTGGGAACGTATTTCGCTATTGAAACGGCTATCACGCCGCTTCCGCATCCTATTTCAACGATGCGAGACCAACCGTTGGCTTTCACATCCATAATGGCGCGCTCGACCAATTCTTCCGTTTCAGGACGGGGAACGAGGACTTTATCGTTTATCTCGAATTCCAACGCCATGAAGTACTTCTTTCCGGTTATGTGATGAACCGGTACACCTTCATGACGTTTTCTGACGAACTCTCTGTATCTTTCCAGCACTTTTTCTTCCAAAACGGCGTTGTAATTCGTGTAAAGCCACAGCCTATTTTTACCAACGGCGTGACTCAAAAGTATCTCCGCGTCTGCGCGCGGAGATACGGAAATTTCACTGAGATATCGTGTGGTCCATTCTATAAGATGTTTCACGTCCCAACTCTTAGATGCCAAGTCTCGCTCTCACCTCTGGTTCTATCATGTCAGGTGTCCACGGTGGATCCCAAACGAGTTCCACATCCACCGATTTAACTCCTTCAAGCGTTTCCAAGACGTTTTTGGCGTCTTCGGTTATCATTCCAACGAGTGGGCACCCGGGCGTCGTCATCGTCATTTTGATTTTCACGTCGCCTTCTTCTGAAATATTCACATCGTAAACGAGACCCAACGAAACTACATCCAAGCCGATTTCAGGATCCATAACCGCTTTAAGGGCCTCCATTACCTTTTCTTTCGTTACCGCCATTTTTCATTATCCTTTCATATGAACATTTTTATCTTACTTGACTTTTTGAACTTTTCAAATACACCTTTCAGCCAGTCATTCCACAACTTTTGCTGTTTTTGAGTTAGCAACTGTTCTTTGATCTGTGATGATGCTTCCGCCAAACTCTTCACAGATGCGTTTTTCTTTCCAACCACTTTGAACAGTTCCCAACCGTATGAGGTCTTAATTGGGCCCACAATGTCGCCTATTTTGCTGGAAAAGAGTTTCATTTCGAATGGCGGCATGCTTTTAGTTTCTGGAATCCAACCCAAATCTCCGTTTTTGTCTTTCGTTTGAACGTCGAGTGAGTATTTGGAAGCGGCGGATTCAAAGGTGATCTTTTGATCTTTTATATCTTTCAATATCTTGTTGGCTGTGGCTTCAGAGCTTACCATTATGTGTTCCACGTCCACTTGCCTTGGAGTTTTAAAGGTGTCCAAGTTCGCGTTGTAATATTGCTTTATCTCATTTTCGCTCACCGTTGCGGCTGATGTAACGGCTTTTTTCAACGCGTTAACCGTCATGGTGAATTTCATGGTGAATATGGAATTCTTCTCGAAATCTTCAACACTTCCGTAACCCTGTGATTGTAAATACTGAGAGAATTGATCCATGGTTATGTTGTAAGATTTCAGCATTTGATCCACTTGTTCTTTGACTTTTTGAAGAGCTTGGGCATCTGTGAATTTTATGCCGTATTCTTTTGCCGCCAGCTGTTCCATGAGAACACTGTCGATAAGATCACGCAATACCGCTTCGTTGTACGCTTTAAGAAATTCGGTACCGGCTTTCGATGAAACCAACAGCTGATACATCTTCGGATTTGCCTTTTCTATGGCTTTCAACGTTTGAGGTACGTTAGCGGCTATTTTCAAAGTTTCAGCGTATATGGGTTCCCCGTTGACCAAAGCAACCACCTGATCGGTTGCGTTCTTTGACACGGTTGGAGTCGCAGATGATGCGAACATCGCCACTGCAAGTAAGCCTAAAATCATTGAAAGAATCAAAACTTTTTTCAAATTACTTCACTCCTCTCCTTTGGCTTTTTGCCAGAATTCCTCCATTATTTCAATGGGTTGAGATTTAAAATCAACACCTTCTTTTTCGGAAAGTTCGTACATCTTTTCGAACCTGTTTATGAATTTTTCATTCGCTTTTCTGACTGCGACTTCTGGATCTATGTTCAAATGACGCGCTAAATTCACAACGGCGAAAAGCAGATCTCCGATCTCTTCCGCTTTTTCTTCATTCGTTTTCGCGTCTTTCAATTCTTGGATTTCTTCTTCAACCTTATCGAATACGTCTTTGGGATCTTTCCAATCGAAGCCGTAAGCGGCGGCGTTTTCTTGAATGCGTCTTGCCATTGAAAGCCCTGGTAAAGCCGGGTTAAGACTTCCGAGTTTCTTCTTCTTTTCTTTCTTTTCCGAAGCCTTTATCTCTTCCCATCTTTCGTAAGAATAACCTTTCACGCTTCCGAAAACATGAGGATGCCTTCTTATAAGTTTCTCGTTTAAAGATTTCGCGACGTCGTATATGTCAAACGTTTTTTCTTCTTCGGCTATCAGAGAATGAAATATCACCTGCAAAAGAACATCTCCAAGCTCTTCTTTCAACTTTTGAGGATCTTTCGAATCTATCGCCTCGACGACTTCGAAGGCTTCCTCTATCATGTAGGGTTTCAAGCTTTCATGCGTTTGCGCCGCGTCCCATTCACAGCCGTTGGGTGCGCGGAGGGTTTTCATGGTTTTCAGCAGTTCTTCGAATTCTTTCATGTTCGCCATTCGGCTCATCACGCGCTTGTTTTTAAAAGTATTATCTCTATTCTATCCGACGCATCTTCTGATCTGTCCGCTATATCGCCGATCTGAAAGGCCAATTCCCTTAGTTGCATCTTCCATGCCAAATCCATATCCATTTCAAAGACTCTCCTTATGAGATCTCGTTCGAGATGATCTCCTTGATTTTCGAATTTTTCAACTTCCAACACCAGTTCTTTAGTTTTTTCTATATCTTCGAACAGATTTTCGCACGCTTTCTGCAAGGCTTCGTACGTTTTCATCGACATCTCATATTCCTTTTTGTAATCTTCAATCAATTCTTGGGGTATTTTCAAATTTTGCAGGTAGATCAAATCGGATATGAATTCGGCTTTGTTGGATATCTTGTCTATCGCCTCTATCAAACCCAGCATGTCTCCTCTCGACTGGGCCAAGAACGCTCCCGAGTACATCATCGTTTCAGCGTCTCTTCTTATAGAATCGGCCTCCGTTTCAAGCTTTCTGGCTCTCTTCGCTATATCGTCCACTGCCGATTCCGAGGCCCCCAAAAGTTCGTAAGTGACGTTGATCGTTTCTTTTACCTTTAGAATATGTTTAAAAAATAAATCCAAGACCTCGTTTTCTTTCTTCCCAAAAAGTAAGGACATAAATCACCACCCTAATTTTAATGAAACTAAGTATATTATAACAGCAACTGCCCCCGTGGCAAAAGGAGTTATTGCCCATCCAGATATCACTTTAATTAAAGTCTTAGCGTTGATCATCTTCGTTCCTTTGACCAAACCAACGCCTATAACAGCCCCCACAACGGCTTGAGCGCTTGAGGTGGGAATACCAATAAGTGAGTAAGCAAGTAAAGCGGTCGATTCTGCGACAAGCGCAATGGCAGAACCGAATGAATCCAAACTCGTTATGTCCTTACCCACGGCGTATATGACTTTTTTACTGGCTGTGAATGTTCCAAGCGCCATCGCAAGCCCTCCAAAAAGCAGCGCTTGAGATATCGTCAGCATTCCTTTACTCGTGAACTGTCCACTGACTATTGCCAAATTGTTCGCGCCAAGCGAATACGCGGCGTATATACCGGCAGAAAAAGATAGTATTCTTACAAACGTCCCTCGGCTTCTAACGGATTTCATTTTATGGTAGAAGATCGCCATGAGTTTGAAGAGCAAAAAAGCCAAAAATATGGTGCCAAACGGTGTTACTACCCAAAATATAAGAAGCTTTATTATTATGGCCCAATTTGTTAAATGATTTATAATGCCTATTCCAACAACGGCGCCTATCACTCCTTGAGTTATGGAAGTCGGTATCGAAATGTAAGTCATCACCAAAGTTACTATGGCTGCGCTTAAAGAAACGGCTATCGCGGATGTGATTGATAACTTCGTGATTTCAGAAACGGTACTCACACCACTGGTGCCGTTTAACCACGCACCCAAAAATATGAAGATGGAAGCAAGAATGGTCGCAATTCTGTATTTTATTACCCCAGAAACGACAGGGGGGCCGAAAACGGTTGACATGTTGTTAAAACCTAAAGTCCAACCTAAAAAGATGATTGGAACGGATATCGCTAAAATTATCAGTTTTTATACCTCCATTCTTAACTAAAGCGATGTTAAAAAAAAATCGACCAAATTCATCTCTTCTTTGGTTGTCACTTTGATGTTTTTTTTATCTCCCTCCACACCCATTACTCTCAAACCTTTTTTTTCAAACCCCACCGCGTCCTCGTA
>CAZCZS010000049.1:0-11880 GCA_964503355.1 uncultured Mesoaciditoga sp. | reverse complement strand
CTCCAAAAGAAAATCCGTTAATCCTTTGTTTTCAATCTTCGAATACCTTCCATGGGAACCCTTTATCCTTTTTTCGTTTTTTATCGATTGAGAAGGATCGTTTCCCGCTGGATTAACGCGCAATTCGCACCTCCTTGCATTCATCGAAAACGTTCATCGCTCAAAAAGCTTCTTTATCGATTCGGTGTAAGGATATCTCAACACTCCTTTTTCCGTTATTATCGCATCTATCATCTCGGCATCCGTAACGTCAAACGCTGGATTGTACACTTTTACTCCATCTGGCGCTATCTTCACACCTTGAATGTGTGTCACCTCTTCGTGTGAGCGTTCCTCTATTGGGATTTTGCTTCCATTTTCTATTTTCACATCTATCGTCGATAATGGAGCGGCCACATACACTTTTACACCGTGCTTTTTCGCCAAAGAAGCCAGGGAATAAGTGCCTATCTTATTTGCCGTGTCCCCATTTGCCGCTATTCTGTCGGCTCCAACTATTATCGCGTCGACCTTTCTGGTTTTCATGATCCAACCCGCCATGTTGTCGCATATCAAAGTTGTATCCACTCCGAGTTTCATGAGTTCCCAAGCGGTTAAACGTGCACCTTGAAGATACGGACGAGTTTCGTCCACGTAAGCGTGGATTTTCTTTCCGTGGTCCAACGCCGAATGAATAACTCCAACGGCGGTACCGTAATCGACTGTCGCAAGCGCTCCAGCGTTGCAATGGGTTATAACAGTCGCATCGTTTGGAAGAAGTTCTTGACCGAAGTTTCCCATTTGTTTGTTCACTTGAATGTCTTCTTGAGCTATTTTTTCAGCTTCTTCTTTCAAAATGGCTATCAAGTCAGGTGCGCTCAAAGAGGCGTTCTCAACGAATTTTCTGTGCATTCTGTCGAGCGCCCAAAAAAGATTTACGGCCGTTGGGCGCGTGTGTGCAAGCGTTTCCTTTACCTTTTTCATTCTTTCAACACTCAAATTGGATTCGTTTTCCATGGCACCTAACACATATCCAAAAGCCGCTGATGCTCCGATTGCCGGTGCACCTCTAACTATCATGTCCTTTATGGCCGTGGCAACACATTCAGACGTTTGACACTTCACATATTCTTCAACGTGAGGAAGCTTTCTTTGATCTATAAGCTCCAAACTCTTTCCGTCCCATCTCATCGTAATCGTAGAAATCAACGTTCTTCATTCCTTTCTTTTGTAAATTCAAATCTCTTCAAGGTATTTTACCACGTCAAAAAATCTTTTTTTCCTCTTGATTCATCATTTTCTCAAGTGCTCCCATTATCATGGAAAGACCTGCTTTGTTTTCTCCACCCCGCGGTAATATTATGTCACATATGTACTTTTGAGGTTCTATAAAACTCCTGAAAGCGGGCGCGACGAATTTCCTGTACTGCGAGATTATCGAATCGACAGATCTTCCCCTTTCTTTAGTATCCCTTTCTATTCTCCTTATGAGTCTTTCATCCGCGTCTTCATCAACGTATATGCTCAGATCAAAGAGTTTTCTTATCTTTTCATCGTAAAGCACTAAAATTCCCTCAACCACTATCAACTTTCTCGGTGAGACTTTCGTCGTTTGAGATGCGTTTCTTCTGTAAGTGACAAAACTGTAAGTTGGCATTTCAATTTCCTTGCCTTCTTTGAGTGCCTTGAGGTGACGGAAAAAAAGATCGAAATCAAAAGCTGACGGAGAATCGAAGTTCACCTCTCTTGGATCTGTGCCATCTTCAAGATCTTTGTAGTAGTTATCCATGTTAAGACATATGGCTTCCTCTTTGAAATGATTCGCTATCTCCTTTGCAACCGTCGTTTTCCCAGCGCCGCTTCCTCCAACGATGGCGACAAAAATACTCATTTCCTTCACTCCTCATCTTTGAAATCTTACGCTATTGAATTTTACCATCATAGTCGATCTTGGAAGAATCTCATTCAAGAACGACGAATTGGCATTTCATCGTTTCAACTTTCATTATACCCTCAAAATTAGAACTCACCTTGTACCTGAAATTAACAAACTCAACCTTTTGAAATCACCATTAAAACGTGTAGACTTGTTGTTTTACTTTTTGTGATCAAGTTCACAAGTTTTAACCTTAACATCATTTCGGTTTGCAGGTTAGTTCGAAATGTTCATTATCTTAATTCATAAAGACACCTTAAAAAACTTTCTCGCTTGAAAAACGACGTACGCTCGATGAATCCATTGATTTGTGAAGTTTAATTAAATTCCATCTTTACGATTTAGGTGATCGCGATCATCTTTTTATAAAAAATATGATAGAATTGAGTAGACCTGGACTCAGAGATGGGAAAGTATACCCTCTCTTGGTTCAATATCTTTTGGAGGTGTCATGATGAACAAAGAGGAGAAAGAGAAGATCATAGAATCTTACAAGATTCACGAAGGGGATACCGGCTCGGTAGAAGTACAAGTGGCGCTCTTAACTGCAAGAATAGCCCACCTTACCGAACATCTGAAGATTCATCCGAAAGATTTTCATTCACGACGTGGATTGCTGAAGATGGTGGGAAAAAGAAGGCGCTTACTGAGATACTTGCGAGAAAGAAAGCCAACCGTTTACAAAGAGCTAATCGCGAAGTTGAATTTAAGACGGTGAGCGTTTACGATGAAGAGCGGGATATCCCCGCTCTTCAAATCTAAAATTTGAACATGCTTGCATCGTTCATACAGAACGGTGGGTTGATATGTTGCGAAGATAACGTCATAAAATAATAAGGTTTTTCAAGAGGTGATCTGATGTACAAAGTTTGGAAGAAAGAATTTCAAGGAAAAGAGCTTGTGATTGAAAATGGAAAGGTAGCCAAGCAAGCTGACGGTGCTTTTGTGGTGAGTTATGGAGATTCAAAAATGCTCGTGACGGCCGTTATGGATAAGCACGCCAAAGAAGGTTTGGACTTTTTCCCGTTAACCGTAGAATATCAAGAAAAATTCTACGCCGCCGGAAAGATTCCAGGAGGATTCATAAAAAGAGAAGGAAGACCAAGTGAAAACGCCATTCTTTCTGCGAGAATGATAGACAGACCAATTCGTCCTCTCTTTCCCAAAGGCTTTAAGATGCCGGTTCAAATCGTCGCAACCGTTCTTTCGGTGGATCCAGACAGTCCTCCGGATATTCTTGGAATCATAGGGGCATCCTTAGCGCTCAACGTTTCTCCAATACCTTTCGATGGCATCGTTGCAGGTGTAAGAATAGCGTTGATAGATGATGAATATGTTTTCTTTCCATCAGATGAAAGAGCGGAAAAGGCGAAGATAGACTTGGTAGTGGCGGGAACGAAAGATGCCATAACCATGGTGGAAGGTGAAGCCGACGAAGCCGAAGAAGAGATCATGGTCGAGGCCTTGATGAAAGCTCATGATGCCATAAAAGAACTGATAAGTTTTGAAGAAGAGATTCTTAAAGAGTTTGACGTGAAAAAGATCGAATTCACACCTCCCGAACTGAATGTGGAGATTAAAAAAAGGTTGAACGAAAAGATAGATGTTGCTGAGCTTGAAAAAAGACTTCTAACACATGAAAAATTGGCACGCGATAAAGAAATAGAAGAATACAAAAATGCGATTGTCGATGAATTGATGCAAGAACTCGAAGAAGAAGGCCGTGAAGAAGAAGAGCTCAAAGAGATAAAAAGTTTGCTTTACGATGAATTCGAAGAAAAAGTCAAACATACCATGAGAAGAATGATAGTAGAAAAGAATCTTCGAGTGGATGGCAGAAGCCCCGACGAGATAAGACCCATAAGTTGCGAATTGGACCTTCTACCGCGAGCACATGGAAGTGCGTTGTTCACACGTGGAGAAACTCAAAGTCTTGGTGTTGTAACTCTCGGAGCTCAAATGGACGTTCAAGTTATAGACACTTTACTTCAAGAGGGCGAAAAACGTTTCATGCTCCATTATAATTTTCCTCCATACAGCGTAGGAGAAACTGGAAGATTTGGTAGCCCAGGTAGAAGGGAAATAGGTCATGGTCATCTCGCCGAAAGGGCTTTAAAAAGAATGATCCCTCCAGAAGATGATTTTCCATACACCATAAGAGTGGTTTCCGAAATCTTGGAATCAAACGGTTCTTCTTCGATGGCAACGGTATGTTCCGGTTCTCTTTCGTTGAGAGCAGCGGGAGTGCCAACGAAATCTCACGTGGCTGGCATAGCTATGGGATTGATATTCGAACCGGATAAATGGGTGGTCTTAACCGATATACTGGGAATGGAAGATCATCTTGGAGATATGGATTTCAAAGTTACCGGCACACGAAAAGGAATAACCGCTTTTCAAATGGATGTTAAGGTTGGAAACGTCTCTGAAGATATCATGAAGATCGCGTTGGAAAAGGCACGTATCGCGAGAAACAAAATACTCGATCTCATGTACGAAACCATTCCAGAACCACGAAAACACCTATCTCCTTACGCTCCGATAATAAAGCTTACGCACGTACCTGTCGATAAAATAGGAGAACTCATCGGTCCTGGTGGAAGAAACGTCAAAGCGCTTTCGGAAAAACACGATGTGGAACTTCAAATTCAAGAAGACGGACGTGTTTTGATCATAGGAAACGATGTTGATAAAGTTGAAAATGCCATAAAAGACATAGAAAACATGAACAGAGAGGTAAAAGTTGGTGAAGAATTTTTGGCCAAAGTCACAAGAGTTGAACCTTACGGGTTCTTCGCAGAGCTGTTTTCTGGAAAGATAGGGCTGGTGCACGTTTCCAAAATGGGAAGACACGTCAAAAACGTCAAAGACGTAATTCATGTTGGAGATAAAGTGAACGTGAAGGTCACAGGCATAGATCCGAGCGGTAAAATTCAACTTAGACAGATTTTGGAAAACGATCAACATGATTCTCATCACCACGACCATTTCAATCATTCCCGAAGCAGAGGGAGGTTTAACGACGACAAAAATGGAAAATGAGTTGCTCAAGAAAAAATTGAAAAACGGCTCTCAAATCATGGGAAAAAATATGCCGTTCTTGAGAACCGTGACGCTTGGAATCGGAGTGAACGTTGGGTCTGTAAACGAAAAAGTTGAGAATTCCGGAATCGCACACTTGATCGAACATGCGGTTTTCAAAAGGACGAAGAATTTTGACGGATCGCTTTTGAAAAAAACCATAGAAACCGTGGGGGGGACCCTCAACGCTTTTACCTCGAAAGAATACACTCTCTTCTACGCAAAAGTACCTGATTTTGCTTCAAATGAGGCTTTTGATGTTATCTACGATCTCGTAAGTGCTCCGCTTTTTTTGGAAAAAGACGTCGAAATGGAAAAAAACGTCGTCTTGGAAGAGATAGCAATGTACGAAGACGATCCAAGCGATCTTGCGAATACGAACCTCTTAAAAGCCCTATGGGGTGAAGAAGAACCATACGGGCGTCCGATCATAGGAAATGTTAAGAGCGTGAAAAACCTACATGCAAAAGATCTCAAGGAGTTTCACCGAATTCATTACATTCCCTCAAACATGGTCCTGTCTGTTGTCGGAAATCTTGACGCGTGCGACATGAAAACGTTCGTTCATAAAATGGAAAAATTGGATGGCCACGAAAAGCGTGCATCTTTAAACAAGCCGACAAACAAAAAAGCAACCAACGTGGTTATAACCAAAAGAGATCTTAAACAGGTAAGCATTTCGTTGGCCGTACCGACAGTTGAAAAGTCCGATCCTAAGAATTACGCTCTTGCTGTTATAGCCACCATATTGGGTGGTGGTATGAGTGCGATGCTTTTCGAAGAATTAAGGGAGAAAAATGGATTGGTGTATTCCATATCATCTTCAAATCAATCCAACAAATTGGGTGGATATTTTTCCATAGATCTCTCAACCTCCGCTCAAAAGGTTTTTGAAGCTTTGAAGGGAATAAAAAAGGTTCTCTCTGATTTTCCAAACGTCATCCGTTCGTACATGAATTACGGCAAAAAAAGGTTGGAAGGTAAACTTTTAACCTCCACAGAATCTACGTTTTCCACCATGTTAATGATGTTGGACGATCAATTCACCCTTGGAAAAACGAGAAGCATAGAGGAAATAATACATCTTTTAGATCGTTTGGATGAAAAAGAAATTTTAAACACTTTCAACGAGCTGCTTTGTAAAAGATGGACGCTTTCTGCCGTGGGACCGGATGGTGAATACGTTGAAGAGCTGAAAAAGTACGAATTCGAGGTGAAATGTGATGTCGGCAATTGAGTGGAAACCATTGGAAGAGATAAAAGATGGAGACGTGTTAGCCGAAGATCTGTACGATGGAACCTCATTCAAAGTGTTGTTATCAAAAGGTACGAGACTCAACGATGAAATCTTGAAAAACCTTGAAAAAAGGGAAATTCTTTGGCTCCCCATAGAAGGAAGAAAAAGCGAACTTGAAGAACTCAAAAGTTCCATCGAATTCGATGAAGAACTTTTGAAGGTAGAAGAACCGATCGCTCCTGGGATAAAATTGTCCGTACCAGATGAGATGTACAGGGGAGTCATAACCTCTTTCAAAGATCTGGCGGATCAGCTGAAAGTTGGAGAGCGTGTTGATACGGAAGCGGTTGAAAGAACGCTGGGGTCTGTCGTTGACGATCTTATCACGCAAGAACAATACGTGATCAACCTTTTCAGAAAACACGTCAGCGGATATCTCTACAAGCATGGCATAAATACCGCTATCTTATCCGTGATGATAGGTTGTGCACTTTCCATGTCTCGATATCATCTAATTCCGTTGGCAAAAGCGGCCCTATTTCATGATATAGGTTTGGTATTTTTAAAAGATCCACAGTACGTCGATATAGGAAAGCTTTCCGACAGGGATAAATTGTTGCAGCACACCACCATCGGTTACAAAGTGCTTTCTTCCAAGGGTATAATAAAAAACAGAGAGATATTGGATGCCATACTTGAACATCATGAAAAATTCGATGGAACGGGTATTCCGTTTGAGAAAAAAGGAGATGACATAAACTTCTACGCTAGAATTGTACAGGTTGCGGACGCATACGATTCTCTCACATCCACAACTTCTGAAGCGTTAAGCTTGACACCGTACCAAGCGTTGAAATGGATTTTAGCGCGTTCTGGAAAAGATTACGATCCTTACATACTAAACGCCTTCATAAAAATACTTGGAATGTATCCCACCGGTACAAAGGTAAAGCTAAACGATGGAAAAAGCGGAGTGGTTGTGAGAACAAGTGGTGCCGGTTTGTTGGTTCCGGTCGTTTTAGTTGATAATCATTTAATAGATCTATCAAAAGAAAAAGATCTCTGGATAGAATCGGTCATAGAATGAATCTTCTTTCGAAGATTCATTCTTTTTTCGTTGATTTTAAAAAGCCTTCTTTCATCTTCTTGCTCGTATTGTTCTACGATGCACTTCATTCTCTTTCTTTTCACAAAGAATTTTTGTTGAAAATGAGTGAAAGGTGCGTTTTTGACGAGATCTTCATTTTTTGGAACTCTAAACTTAAAAGAAACTTATAAAAACGAGAGTAAAATCGACCCGGACAGCTTTGATAGGCTTTAAGAAAAAAGAGGTGATAAATGGTGATGAACGTCGACGTGCTTTCTTACACACTGGCGGTTGTGATGTTCTTGGGAATGATTTCATATCTCTTTGGTGAAAAATTTCATATTTCCTACATCCCCATATTGATAGTCGTCGGAATGATATTCGGGCCGATTCTTGGAATGATAAACAGAGAAATGGCCCATTACATATTCAACTACATTCGTGTTTTCGGACTGGTTATCATCCTGTTCACAGAAGGTCACGATCTAAAGTGGCCACTTCTGAAAAAGCATTTTGCCACGATAGGAATGTTGGATACCGTTGGTTTGCTCATCACGGCGTTCGTCGCGGCTTTTGCATTCAGTTGGATATTTCAAGTGCCTTTAGTTGTTGGATTTTTGTTTGGTGCGATAATCTCGGCAACAGATCCGGCAACTTTAATTCCTTTGTTCAAGCAGCATAAGGTTAACGAAGACATAAAAACCGTTATCGTTACGGAGTCCATCTTCAACGATCCGCTTGGCATAGTTCTGACGACGCTCGCCGTTGCTTTTTTGTTGCCTCAAGCGCAGAGCGCCAAATTTCTGGAATCCATTGCGAAATACACAACGCTCTATCCAGCCGCTGTGCTCTTCTTCCTCTACGAAGTGGGAGTTTCCATAGCGCTGGGAATAGGAATAGGAATTTTAGGATATTGGCTTATAAGATGGTTCAAACTCGAAAGAACACCCGTTATCTACGCCCTTTCATTGGCATTTGGCGGTTTCTTCATCGGCGAGATGTTTCAAGCTTCTGGATATCTTGTTGCCACGACGATAGGAATAGTACTTGGTAATCACAAGATATTTTTCAAAAAGCATGGAGAGTCTCAGAGCGTTCAAAAAGCTTTGGACTTCGAAGTAAGATTTAACGAAATTCTTTCAAATCTTTCAACCGTTTTCATCTTTCTTTTGCTTGGAGCCAGTTTGGATTTAAGGATAATAGGTGCCAATCTTCTATGGGGAAGTATCATCGCGGGAGTGGTAATCTTCATCGCAAGACCGTTGGCGGGAACTACGCTTCTTCCACTTAAAAAATGGTCTTGGCGGGAATACATATTCATCTCGCTTGAGGGTCCAAGAGGAGTCGTTCCGGCGGCGCTTGCGAGTTTACCTTTGAGTTTGGGAAGACTTTATCACGATAAACCACTTATTCAATGGGGAGAAACGATATTGAGCGTTACCGTTATAGTCGTTTTAACTTCAGTTATACTTGAAACGCTATGGGTAGGTCCGCTCAAAAAGAAGATGTTGGAAAATTGACAATTAGCTCGTTTAAATCATTTTAAACGAGCTAACTTCAATCTTTCCTCCCCTTTGAAGTTTTCATAAGGACAAGTAAAAGAAAATCAGCACTTAGCTTGTAGTTCTGGAGTGCATGGTAAGTGGCATTTTATTTACCACACACCACTCGCTTTTACTTCTTGCTTTTTACCACTCACTTTTTGTTATTGCAAACTTGACACGCTTGGTGGAATCTTTGTCCTGCGGTCAGGTCAGGATGACATTTTCAAAATTCCCTTCTCGCTTGAAAATCGATGTGTGCTAAAAGCCATTGGCTTGTAAAGTTGGCGCACAATGTGAGCATTTTATTTGAAAATGCTCGCGAAAAATCGTAAAAGGATTTTTGAGAATCTTATCTTTGGGTGTAAAATAGTACGTAATCCGAACTTAAGGGGTGAAGAAATGAAAGAAGTTTCATCTAAAATACAGCTCACTCTATGCAGTTTGAACCATTTCACGATAGATTCTTACAGTGCGATGTTGAATCCTTTACTCCCGTTGATAATGACGACTTTCTCATTAACTCAAGGTGCAACCGCTTTCATTTCAGCAAGTTTAGGAGTGATAGCCGCTTTCGCTCAACCGTTTGGAGCGGCATTTGGAGTGAAAATAGGCGAAAAGAGAATGCAAGTGGTAAGCATCTTGCTTTCCGCCCTTTTCATTCCACTGATCGGGAGCACGAAAAGCTTGATTCTGCTCATCTCTTTTTTGGTGTTGGGAAAGATAGGAAACGCGTTCTTTCATCCCAACGCGGCCGCTTTTGTCGGAAAAATAGGCTTTCAAAAATCAAACACGGCCATGTCTCTCTTTTCTATCGGTGGGACGTTGGCGGGAGCTGTAACCCCTATTCTCATAGTCTGGTACGTTAACATATTTGGAATGAAAAAGATGTACCTCTTGGCATCATATGGAATAATCGTCGCCATTCTTTCGGCCATTTTCTTGCCACGATACAAAGAAAGTTTCGATAAGGTGATGCAAGCCAAAGGTTTTGGGTTAAAAGATTCCATCGCCGTTAAAGGTGTGAAAGGATTGATGCTCGTCATAATACTGCGTTCTTTAACGCTTTTGATGTTTTCGAATTTGATACCTCTTTACTTGAAACAGCTTGATTATTCGTTGATTTGGGGCGGTTACTTTTTGACGTTGGCGACGCTAGCGGGAACTTTTGGAAATTATTTTGGTGCCATGCTTTCGGATAAGATTGGAACCAAGAAAGTGAACGCATTTTCCCTCTTCATGGCCTTTCCGTTCGGATTGGCGATGTTTTTGACGACAAACGTATATTTGATGTTGGCCATGTACATTTCCATGTCCTTTTTCGCTTTCTTTACGATGGCTTCGAACATTTCCTACATGCAAACTTTTATACCGCACAGAAAGGGCATCGCGTCAAGCTTAAGTATGGGAATATCATGGGGAACGTCGAGCTTGTTGTTCATGGGAATGAGTTTGAGCATAAATTCCATAGGTTTAAAGCCGGTTTTGATCGCGGGAGCTTTTTCCCTTCTCGTGGCCGGTCTTTTCTCTTTGAAACTTCCAGAACCAAAAAGCAAAGGAACACTCGTGAAATGAGAGTTCGAGCGTACGATTTAACTCAAGGCTCGATAACATCGAACATCATAAAACTTTCTTGGCCGCTTGTAACGGCAAACTTAATTCAATCTCTTTACAACATAGTAGACACGTTTTGGCTTGGAAAATTGGGACCGTTGGCCATAAACGCTCCAACCATTTCCTGGCCTGTCATATTTTTGGTGATATCTTTTGCCGGAGGATTTGGCATGGCCGGAACTTCTTTTGTCTCACAGCACCATGGAGCGAATCAAGAGGAAATGGTTGGAAAAGCCGTGGGGCAGACTCTTTTGATAATTGTCTTCTTTTCTGTGACCATGAGTTTAACTGGTTTTTTTCTGAGTGATTGGATAGTAAGATGGATGGGAGCTTCAAAAGAATTGATTCCTTTGGCTTCGATTTTCATGAAAACGATATTTTTGGCCACTCCCTTCACGTTTGGATTCATGGTGTATTCTTCACTTTTAAGGGGGTACGGGGATACCATCACGCCCATGAAATTGTCTTTCTATTCGGTGATAGCCAACATGATCTTGGATCCCATCATGATATTTGGATGGCTTGGATTTCCAAAACTCGGTGTCTTTGGCGCAGCACTTGCGACTCTGTTAACGCGAGGCTTTTTCACCGTATACGCTTATTATCTCTTGCTTTCTGGTAAAAATGGTTTGAAAGTGAAAAGACAAGATTTCATCTTTGACCTCGAAAAGATAAAACAGATACTCAAAATAGGTATGCCTCTCGGTCTAAGTCAAACAGGGCAAGCGGTTGGCTTTGTCGTGATGACGGCCATAGTGGCATATTTTGGAAATTACACCTTGGCGGCCTTTGGCATTGGAAACAGGATAATATCACTCGCTACGATGTTTTCTATGGGAATAAGTGCTTCTTCGTCTGCGATCATCGGACAAAATTTGGGAGCTAAAAAAATAAAAAGGGCGGAAGAGACGGTCAAAAAGTCTCTGGCTTTAAACGTATTGAGCATGGTGGCGATCTCATCGGTGATGATAATATTCAGATCACAACTTATCGAAATATTCGTTTCAAACGAAAATGTCGTAAATCAAGGGGCAAATCTGATGCTTATCATCGCATTCTTCATGCCGTTTTTTGCTTGCATGCAATCTTTCATGTCAGCCTTCAACGGTTCTGGACATACTGTAGAAAGCATGTGGATGATGATCTCAAGGCTTTGGTTCATGCGAATACCGCTGACATTTTTACTTGGATGGGTACTTCACTTAGGTCCAAATGGAGTATGGTGGGCCATGGGATTGTCGAACGCAGGTGCTGCCCTTTTGGCGTTCATTTTGTACTTACCTGGAAAGTGGAAAAGTCCAAAAGCGATGTTTAAAAGAACTTGAAGAAATCATCCCATGTATCATGAATTCACATTGTGCGTCAACTTTACAAGCCAATGGCATTTATCAAATAAACATCGCTT
>CAZCZS010000048.1:0-12201 GCA_964503355.1 uncultured Mesoaciditoga sp. | reverse complement strand
GGAGGTTGAAAAGCATGAAAAAGTTGAAAGTGGGTGTACTTGGCATATCCAACCACTTCGTGAAAAGGGTGTTTTTTCCTTTAAGAAAATCGAAAAATGTTGAGATTTTCGCCGTTTCCAGCAGATCAGGTGAAAAGGCGAAAAAATTCGCTTCCAAATACAACGTGAAAAGATGGTACGATTCCTATGAGAAACTCCTCGAAGACGAAGAAATAGAAGCGGTTTACATTCCACTTCCAAATCATCTACATCTGGAATACATAAAAAAAGCCGCGGACGCTCATAAACACGTGATCTGTGAAAAACCGTTAACGTTGAATTATGAACAAACGAAAGAGGCGTTTGAATACGCTAAGAAACGTGGCATCTTGCTTATGGAGGCTTTCATGTACAAGCATCATCCTCAGTGGTTGAGGGCAAAAGAAATCGTTGAAAGTGGAGAGATTGGAGAAGTTCAGACCATACACTGTTACTTTTCTTACGATAACAAAGATCCGAAAAACATACGAAATGTTTTGGAATTCGGTGGTGGCGCATTGCTCGATATAGGTGTGTACGCCGTTTCAAGCGCAAGATGGATTTTCGAAAAAGAACCTACCAAAGTAGTCGCCCTTCTGAATAGAGACGAACGCTTCAAGGTTGATACACTCGTTTCTGGAATTTTGGATTTCGATGGAAAAAGTGCTCTTTTCAGCGTGGCAACTCAAGCTTTTCCAACACAAAATGTGGAAGTATACGCTAGTGCTGGCACCATTTTCGTAGAAGTACCGTTCAACACTTACCCGGATGTGCCCGGTCATTTACATGTTCGAACGACCATAGGAACAAGAGACGTATATCTTGGCCCCGCGGATCATTATCTTTTGGAGTTCGAACACTTCGCAAGAGCAATAAGAGAGAAAAAATCCATTTCTTCATTTGAAGAGGATTCCTTAAACAACATGAAAGCGATCGACGCGCTTTTCAAATCCGCTGAAGAAAGTGATTGGGTGCCAGTTTGATCAACTTGTGATAAAGGGCCAAAATCAAAAAACTAAAAGGAAAAACAAGTTCAACGATAAAATAGGTGGACGCTTGTAAAGACGTTTGTAAAACGGAAAAGATGAATCGATTAATTATTCACGTTGGAATAGTGAGAAGAACTTTCGTTGAAAATCTTCTTGTAAATGTCCACACCGTAGCTCGTTTGAGATGGAATACCTTCCTTGATTTTAAAAGTTCTGTCGCCGTTTTCCAATCTTTCTGCCACGAGAAAAAACGTATCGGGCGAACCTTCTTCATACATGTTACGAGCGAAAGTGTACATATGAGTTACAAAAAACATCTCCACATTTTTCTTCTTCAACGCCAATACGATCTCTTTTGCTATTTCGGATCCTTCCAGTTCGCTGGTTGATGAAAACGATTCGTTGAACAGGACAAGTGAATCGGAAGTGATGTTATTTACGATGGCATTCATTCTTTTTAATTCTTCATCGAGTTTTCCGCTTTCCATTGCTCTATCCTCTTCTCGACGGTAGTGTGTGAAAAACTTCTTGAAGATGTTCGAAGAAAAAGCGCTCGCTGTTACGAAAAGTCCCGCTTGCATCATCAAGAATGCTATACCGATACTTCTCAAAAATGTCGTTTTTCCTCCTCTGTTGGCTCCCGTTATTATGAACAAATTCTTTTCATTAACATTCAAGCTGTTGGCGACAACGTTGCCTTTAAGTGCCAACGATGGATCGTAGAGTTGCTCAAAATGCAGTGTCCTTTCGTTGTGGGGAAGCGCTATTGGAAATGACAGGGGTTTTCCGGCATTTTTCAACTCTTCATACAAGTTAACTGCCGCGAGATAAAAGGCAAGTTCAGTTCGAAGGTTCTTGAAGAAATTCATCATGTGCTCAACCGATTGACTCAACGCGTTCGCAACGGAATTTATCCCCCTCTCTTTTAAATTAGAAAGCGCTTTAGCGCCGTTTTGATCCCTTTCGTCTATTTTGAAGGTATACGCTTCATCTTTTTTTGAGAATATCTTTGAAAGCCATCTCTTCTTTTCATCGTTTTGACCACGCAGCACGTAATTTTTACCTTTGTTTCCCTCTCCAAGTTGTGCGCTTATCAAAAGTCCATTGCGAAATTCCAATTTTTTAAGATGACTCTCAACCTCGGCAAAATATTCATCTGTCAGTTCATCTTTTATTCTATCGAAAAAATTTTTGAAAGCCGAAGAATGAAAACCATTCGAATTATCAAGCGCCATTTTTCTCAATTTTTTCAGCAATTCTATGAGAATTTTCATCGCTCTTATCGAACTGTCAAGCATTCCTATTGGATACTTGCTAAAAAAACCGAAAAAAGTCTTTCTTTCCACTTCAAAAGATTCCAACGATATGGCGTACATTCCCCTTACCAAGTCGATATTTTTCAAACAGTCCTTCAGAGCCTCTTGACGGTAAAAAATGTCATCAACTTTTGTTAAACTTGAAAGCAAAACGACTTTGGAGACCTCACGCAAAAAATCATCGTTCTTCGCCATCGTGTCAAAAAGAATGTTCAATCTCAGATCTTGAATGAGAGTTTCCGAATTCGAAGGCAAACGAACATGTAAATCAAAATCTTTGTCTTTGTACATCAAGAAAACTTTCATACATCTATCCTTTCCATCAATTGATCGTAAGTGAGGCCGTACTTTCTTGCAAGGGAAATGGCGTAAGAGAGGCCGTTTGATGGCATCCTCACGATTTTGTACGTTCTTATTTCTGGATTTTCTTGTGAAACTGTGCTCACCATGCTGACAACCTTATCATTCATGGAAGAGATCTCGTACAAAAACGTTACCAACACCGCTAAAGAATCCGATTCTATTATCCTTTCAACGACTTTTTTCGTTAAAAACAAGGCGTCATCGAGAGTTGTGGAAGAAAAAATTTCGTTCATCAAAACGATACTTGAAGATGTTGCGGCGTCTAAGATTTTTTTGATCCGAATCAGATCGTCTTCCAATTTTCCTCTGAGATTTTCCGCTCTTTCTTCCCTTTCAAAATGGGAAAGTATCTTGTCAAAAAACATGAGTCGTGCCTTTTTCGCCGGCACGGGATACCCCATTCTGCCCAAATAGTGGATTTGTCCTATCATACGTGCAAACGTCGTTTTTCCGCCCTGGTTTGGCCCGGTAACCACCAAAATTCTCTCTTTTTTGTTCAGATGAAAATCGTTGCATATTATCGTTGAACCTTCATTCTGCATTTTCTTGGCAAGAACAACGTCAAAAGCTTCACTGGCATACACTTGTTTGGAGGTGGTAAACTCAGGATAGCAAAACTTCAATCCGCTTTCCTTCAAAGGCTTCACGTATTCCAAGTAAGATATGTAAAACTGTACCTCCCTTTCAAATCTAACTATCGTCTTATCCATATAGGAAGCATATTTAACATAAAACAAGTCCAGTTCTGAGAATTCATGTGAATACAATTTTGCCACCAAATCGAGTATTTTAGCTTCAACATGATTCATCTCCATGAATTCATCAAATTCAACGTTGTAGTCTTTCACATTCGTTTGCTTAAATCTTTCAAAGGTTTTCAAAACCTCTTCAGCGTAATCTTTTTCACCTTTGTACTTTTGTACTTTGATGGTGTTCTCTTTTATGAAGATCGTGTATTCTATAGCGGACAATTCATCTAAAATTGAACTCACCTGAGATGCTAAGTCCTTAAACGCTTCCGAATTGACGTATTCGTTGAGGTATCTTTTAAACTCCTTGAACCCTTCAGAGTTTATCTTCAAAGAAGACAGATCCATTTTCAACGTGTTTACGGCCTCGACGTAAACTCGCGCCGAATCGACAAACCATCTTTCCTTTTGATATTTGTACACCAGTTTATTGGCGTAATTTTGATACTTTCTGGCTCTTTGCATTTTCATTGAAAATTCTCTTACACTGTGAAATACTTCTTCATTTTCCAGATCTCTTGAGATGTCTTGACGGTATTTTGTCTCTTCAACACTCGAAGGAAACACGTAAAAGAACTCGTTCAAGTTGTGCTCTTTCTTCAACGATGTCAACGAAGTTATCATTTGATCTAAGTTCAAATCTCTAAAGAATTCCACATCTTCTAATTTCTTTCTCCCTTTATCCTTTTTGTCCTTAAACAAAAGACTGTAAAACATATATTCGACACCTCACAAAAAAACAAAAAACGGCCTGACGCTTTTTAGAAGCCATCAGCCGTTATCGACCATTCAATTGGAGAGCTTCATCTCCATTTTCATTTTAGCATTTTGACATTTCAACGTCAAGTTAAAATGCCAACGTTTAGCCGAGCGAATTGCAACGATAACAACACCAATCCCCAAGGGCTAAACGGTAAGAAGGTGGCGAGCACACAAACGAATGTCTCGTGACACGCTAATTTTGAAAAATCAAAACAACTTTCCCGGATTCATGATTCCATTTGGATCGATTGAATTTTTCAAAGATCTCATGATCTCGTATTGTTTGGCTTTGGTTTGCTTGAGTAGCTCTTTTTTCACGAATCCTATTCCATGTTCTCCACTCACCGCTCCTCCAAGCTGTGACGCCTTCACGGCTATTCTTGATAAGATCTCTTCCGAGAGATCTTTCCATTCTTCCAGTGGAAGGTTTTCCGGCTTCATGGGAGCCGGATGGAGGTTGCCATCCGCGACATGACCCGCCACCGGAATTTGTACGTTGTACTCTTGAGATACTTTTCGGATGTACTCCATGATCCGCGGTATTTCGGATGTTGGCACAACGACATCGCCCGTTGGGGTATGTGGTTCGAACGCCTTTATCCCTTCAAGCCAATTTCTTCTTATTCTCCATATTTTTTCTGAATTCGTTCTGTTATCGGCCACGAATACATCCATCGCTCCACCATCGAGGAGAGCCTTTCCGGCTTTTTCGTATATATCTTCAAGTTCGGCGATGTCACGCCCTTCGTACTGAATTATCAAATAAGCTCCGGCTTTTTCTTGGAATGGGAGGGTTACGTTGTTGTACTTTGAACCTAACACAACGGATACGTCGTCTATGAATTCCAACGCGCTTGGAAGAGTTTTGCTTTCGGTCATCAACGTCGCAACGTTTGAAATCGCGGTCGATATATCTTTGAAGGGTGCGAGAAGATCCACACTTTTTCCGGGTTGTGGTATCAAGTTAAGATATATTTGGGTGAAAACGGCCAGAGTTCCTTCGCTTCCAACCATGAGACGCGTGAGATCGTAACCACTTGAATCTTTTCTCCGTTTTCCACCAAAGCGTATCTTTTCGCCATTTGGTAAGATAACTTCTAGTCCCAACACGTGATGAGCGGTATTTCCGTATTTTATAACTTTGCTTCCCCCAGCGTTCGTGGCCACATTTCCGCCAATGAAACTCGTCTCAACGCTCATCGGATATCCCGCGTAGTAAAGTCCCACTTCGGAAACTTTTCTGCACAAATCGTTGGTTACAACTCCAGGCTCGACCACTGCCACAAGGTTAGTTCGATCTATTTCAAGTATTCGATTCATCTTTTCAAATGAGATCACAATACCACCGTAAATGGGTACCGCTGCCCCGGCCAGACCACTCCCGGCTCCACGTGGAGTTATCGGTATACGCTCAAAGTTGGCCAATTTCACTATTTTTGAAATCTGATCTGCATTTTCTGGTTTCACCACCACATCCGGCATGTGTGAATAGTACTCTCCACCGGTTTCGTCACGTGAGTAACTTTCCAGGGCTTCTTTATCTTTGTAAACGACCGAATTGGAACCCACTATTTTTTCAAGTTCTTCCACGAATTTAGGCGTAACTTTTCCAAAATCACTCATCTTCCTTCACCTCATTTTGAAGCCTTTTCACGAGCTGTGGTAGAATTTCTAAAGCATCTCCAATAATACCAAAATCCGCCACTTGGAATATCGATGCGGAGGGATCTGTGTTGACGGCCACGACTATTTTGGACGATGACATGCCCGCTATATGTTGAACGGCTCCGGATATTCCAAAGGCCATGTACAGACGAGGACTTACCGATTTTCCAGAAAGACCAACCTGGTGAGAATACGGTATCCATCCCATATCCACGGCAGCTCTGGATGCTCCAACAGCTCCATTCAACTTTTCGGCGAGATCGAAGAGCATCTTGAAATTCTTTTCGTTTTTCAATCCCTTACCACCGGCGATTATCACATCGGATTCTTGGATGGGTGAATCCACGCTTTCGTCTTTTTCAAAAGAGATCCACTCGTAATTCGAGGTGTAAAATTCATCTGGATAATCTTTCGAGATGATATTTCCCTTTCTTCTCTCATCACGTTTGAGTGGTTTTTTGGCTTTGGGTCTAACCGTCGACATTTGTGGCCGAGTATTTGGAGTTTTTATCGTGGCCATCACATTACCGCCTATCGCCGGTCTCGTTTGAAGAAGAAGCCTCTCTTTTTCATCCACGTCGAGTTCCGTACAATCGGCCGTTAGCCCTGTAGAAAGCTCAGCGGCTAGAATTGGCATGATCGTTCTTCCGTACGTTGTGGCGGAGGCTATTATTATTTCTGGTTTATATTCGTTCACAAGAGCTTTGTAAATTCTAGCGTGTACGTCTGGCAAGAAATGCTCCAATCTCGGATGATCAACCATGTAAACGCTATCCGCTCCGAAATATATGGCTTCTCTAACATCATCTTTTATGCCATGGCCGACAATGACGCTTGAGAGCTTTACATTCAACTTATCAGCCAATTTTCTTCCCCACGCTAGGAGTTCGTACGAGACCGGATTTATTTTTCCGTTCCTCACTTCCCCGATGGTCCATACTCCCTTATAATCGTTGTAATCGTTCGACATCTTAAATTACCCCTTTTTCCTTCATGAATTCGATCAGCTCTTCCACCGCCTCTTCGGCGCTTTTCGCTTTTATGATCTTCCCATCTCTCGATAATTTCGGATAAAAAACTTTTACTACCCTTGTTGGTGAACCGCTAAGGCCCAATTTATCTCGTGGAACGTTTATATCCTCGGCCGTGATCAAAGGAATTTCTTTGGATTTAGCCGCGATCTTCCCGTTTAGATTCGGAATCCTTGGCTCGTTTATCTCCTTGACCACACTGAGTAAAACCGGCATTTTCACCTTTATAGTCTCTTTTCCACCCTCAATCGTTCTTTTAACTCGAACGAATCCATCTCTTATTTCTTCCAATTCGCAAACGTAAGTCACAACCGGCAAGCCGAGTTGCGTCGCCACGGAAGGTCCAACCTGACCGGTTTCACCATCTGTTGCGCGTTCGCCTGCGAAGATGAGATCAAAAGGCCCCAATTTTTTCAAAGCGGCTGAAAGCGTGTAGGCCGTTGCCAACGTGTCCGAACCGGCAAACACCCTGTCCGAAACGAGATATCCCTCATCGCATCCCATCGCCAACGCTTCCTTTATCGATTTAACGGCGTTCGGTGGGCCCATGGATATTACGCTTACGGTCACATCGTTTGATCTTTCTTTGAGACGAACTGCTTCCTCCACGGCGTAGGTATCCAACGGATTCAATTCCGATTCCATTTCGCTTCTGATCATCGTTCCCGTTTTTTCGTCCATCTTCACCTTATCGGTGGCTGGAACTTCTTTTATCAACACGGCTACTTTCATGTGATCACCCTTTCGCTTTTGTATGCGCTCGTTTCGAATTTTGAATATAATATCATTAAAATATTTTTGGTCAAAAATCATAAATACATGTTTAAAATCAAAGTGCGTTATCCTTTATCTTTCCGCGAAAAAGCTCTTGCCAACAAGTGATTAATACTCACGTTGTGCGTGAAAGTAAAAAAGTTTATTGAAGAGGGTATGAATATTGAAAAATAGATGATAATTAACTCGTGTAAAATACATTAACTTTGGGTTTGGTAAAACCTTCAAACTTGAAAAACGATATATAGCTAAAAACCATTGGCTTGTAAAGTTAAAGCACAAGTTGAGATGATCATCTTTTAATTCATGTCATGCTCGGATGTTTTTTCGAGAGCTTTAGCGGCTTTTACAACTGCCGTGGAACTTCCACGAATGAAAGAAGCACCTCTACCGGCTTCGATCGCGATTTTGAGCGCTTGATAAGCATCAAGCTTTTTGAGCAAAGCGTATAAAATGGCAACATCAAAAGCATCTCCACATCCCAATGGAAAAGACCCTCCTTTTGAGACGGACAGGACATACTTTTTCTTCCCTTTTAAATACATCCCTCCTTTTTGACCAAGTTTTGTGAATATCTCAAGATGAGGAGGGATATTTTTTTCTCTTCTTAATATGTATTGGAGTTCTTTATGGTTTGGAAGGAGAACATCACAGAGTTCAAGATAGGAAGATTTCCACTCGAAGATCGGTGAAGGATCCAAAATAACTGTGGCGTGTGTTTTCTTGGCATTTTCAGCGTACTTTTCAAAAGTATCTCCTCCACATTCTAATGTGGAAAAAAGCACTCGAGATTGGAGAGGCTCTTCTTTTACCCAAAGATTGGCACCTCTGTATACGGCAAGTACTTTTGTTTCATTTCGGGAAATGAAAACCCCACTTTTTTTTGATCCAACCGTCTTTAATTTTTCAAATGGCCAGTCTTTTCCAACCGCGTTGTGAAAATACACTTCTACGTGTAAAGCGCGAAGTCCGGCGAAAACGTTGTAACCAGTGCCACCTGGCATTTCAAGAAAGTCAGTTGAATGAATATCACCGTAGAATATCAGATCTCTGAAAGCCCCTCCAAGGATATCTATTTCCGTCAAGTGCTCTCAGCCCTCATCTTTTTAAGTGCATAATAAATTGGGGGGATAAGAAGAAATTGGATTATGATTCCTGGGGCTCCTTGGGCGAAACTTAAAAGGAGAGCGGTAAGTGTTTTTAAGTGAATTCCAATTATGGCACCTATGACGTAATAACCGAGAGAATAAACTACTCTCCCGGATGTCAAGGTAATGAGCAAATTCAAATACACGTTCATACTCTTCTTTTCAAAATATCCAGAGAGAAGTCCATAAGTTGCCATTTCCATTGACATGAAAAAAGCGATAGGGGGCATCAAAGGAGGCATTCCGAGCAATACACCACTTAAAGGAGCTATGATTATACCCACACTTATTCCGACCCATGGCCCTCCCACAAGCCCGGCTAAGAGGACCACAAAATGTAGAGGTAAGAAGATCGCACCGAATTGACCTCCCATTGAGTGAAATACGATGGAAAGCGCTAATCCCAGGGCTATGAAAATCCCAGCGTAGACAATCTGCTTAGTCGTACTCATCTTTTACCTCCCTTCTTTTATTGAGGAGATTCAGATCGATTTGACTCAAAGCATTTTTATATTCTAAATTTTTCGCATGCAATTTTTCAAACGTTTAACAAATTTTATCATGTTTCCAACCGATATTAATACGGAAGTAAGAGACTAAGGAATCATTATGAATTTGTCGTTATTTTAGCTTTTATGCTAAAATTTTGAAGATTGGGCAAAGGAGAGATGCGATGAACGTATCTTTTTCGAGGATCGTCGATCTTTCTCACGAGATCTCATCAGATATGCCGATATGGCAAGATGATCCGAAAACGGAGATCACAACGTTAACGCACGAAAAATACACCGTTGAAAAAGTGTGTATCGGAACGCATACGGGCACGCATGTTGGAACTCCAAGCCATTTTGGTTTTGATGGAAGTGTGGAAAATATAAGCGTTGGTGAGCTCTTGGTTTCGTGTGTTGTCATGGAATTTTCAAATCCTCGACGAAATTTTTCCTTTGAAGAAAGTGACGTGAAAAAATGGGAAATGGAAAACGGTCCCATAAACGTGAAGGCTGTGATTCTTAAGACGGGACAGGAGACGTTTTTCAACGACCGAACGAAATATTTTTCGAATTATCCCGGCTTTTCACTCAACGCTGTAAGATATCTTTTGAAAAAAGGTGTTAGGTGCTTTGGAACGGATGCGCCAGGTGTAGATCCTTGGGATGATGACGATTTTCTTTCCAATCGTGAGATATTCAAAAACGGTGGAATTCACCTGGAAAACTTGGCGAATTTGAACGAATTGCCGCTGAAAAGACCTTTTTGGATTTTTATAGGGGCTTTGAAGATGAAAACGGGCGGATCTCCAGCTAGGATCGTGGCGTTCGTATGACTTACAAAATTCTTTCGTATTTCGCGATAATAGCGTTGGGATATTTTTTGAAGAAGATAGATTTTTTGAAAGAAAAAGACGGCGCGATTTTATCCCGTTTGATAATATACGTTACGCTTCCAGTTGTCATCATTGAGGCCATTACGAACGTTAAACTTAGACCTTCTCTCTTGTTTTTAACGCTATTTGGTTCGGCGGCCGCTTTTGTCATAGTTGTGATAGGGTTACTCTTTTTTTCAAGAACGAATTTGTCTCGAGAATCGAAAGGCTCTTTATCTCTCACGCTGTGCGGTCTGAATTTGGCGATATTCGCCTATCCTTTCGCTCAGGCTCTGTGGTCAAACGTGGGTTTAACCTATATGGCGATGTTCGATGTTGGAAACGCCCTGATGATATACACGCTTGGTTATTCAGTCGCTTTGAAGTACTCATCCGAGGGTTTCAACGCGAGAACGGTTGTGAACAAGTTGGTGACTTTTCCTCCTCTTATAGCCTTTGAAATAGCTCTTTTCATGAATTTCAGTTCTCTGAAGATTCCGCCTTCCCTTTCTTACATGATAGATCCCGTGAGTTCTGCCAACGCCTTTTTATCGATGCTTACCATCGGTGTTTATCTGAATTTCAAGAGGATAATTCGCGAATTCAAATACATGTTGAGCGGTATAGCGATAAAGTACTCGGCTGGAATCGCCGTGGGAGTGACGCTTTGGTATTTTGCCAGACTCATAGCTCCCGCTGATCACGTGGCTTCGACAGTGGTTTTGATAAGTTCGCTTATGCCGACGCCTCTGCTTTCTTTGATATATTCAATTGAGAGAAAACTCGATCCTGAAATTGCAGGAGGAATGGTAACGATAACGGTTGTGATAAGTTCCGTCATACTTTTCTTCGTTGGAAGATAAAAAGCGATTCGAGAGGAAAAAGGATGATAAAGGGATATATTTCCACCTATTCCGCCATAGCCATCTTTTCATCTTTGGAAGTTTTTTCAAAACTCGCAACTTTAAACGTGCCTCCTCTCACGTTGTGGTTTTTCAGGATGCTCTTTGGAACGTTGATCCTTTTTCCATTCGTGCGATTTGAAAAGTTAAAGAAATTATCGCGAACCGATTGGCTAAACGTGTTTTGGCTTGGAAGTGTAACTGTGGGAATAGGGGTAAGTTTTTTTCATATGGGTTTGTATTACGTGAGCGCGAGCGAAGTTGCCATAATATTCAGTTCAAATCCCCTTTTCGTTTTACTCTTTTCAAAGTTGTTCTACAAAGAAAAATTCAAATTAAGGGTTTACATCGCAATGGCGTTAGGATTTTCAGGTGTTGTCGTGGTATCGTACGAGCCTGGACACATTTTCACAAGCCTTTATTCTTTGTACATCTTGTTTTCCGCCATCCTTTTCGCGCTTTACACCGTTTTGGGTCGAAAGATATCCCAGAAAACCTCCAGTGCAACGCTGAATTCGCTTTCCTTTATCTTTGGAATGTTTGCCGTTATTATACTCATGCTGATCTTCCGACAACCGTTTTCGATTCCGTTAAAGGATCTTCCATACGTTTTGTACTTGGGTGTTGTGGTCACGGGCGTGGCTTACATGCTCTTTTTCAAAGGAGTGAAGATGATAGGTGCCAGCTTGAGCTCCATGGCTTTTTTCGTGAAACCATGGTTGGCGTCGTTTTTGGCCTTCTTGATTTTGGGAGAAAAGTTCACACTTTCAAAAGATTTAGGCGGAGTTTTAATGGCCCTCTCTTTGATAATAGCCTACTCAAAGGACAATTCGTGATTCACCAAAAATGATGCAACTCCCATTTTTCGACATTCATGTCTTTTTCAATAGAATTTCGTTACAGATTATCTCTTTTCGTTATCTTAGGTGCGACGCGAGTTCTTTATTTCAAAGTACGTTTCAAAATTCAGAAACGCCAAGAAAAAAAGTGCGATTTTTTATTTTAAGGATTAAAGTTTTTTGAGAACGCGCCGATAATTCCTGTGGAAAGGCTCCGAAACCATCAAAATTTACGGAATCACAAGCATCACACGGAGGTGAATATTCATGAGAATTGACCAC